>JAOZNZ010000913.1 GCA_029933535.1 bacterium
TAAGCAACTTTCATTTCTTTTCCATCAAAAATACTCACTCGATATAATGTCGCAAATGTATAGTCAGGTGCCGCTCCGCCTTGACCACCAACTATTTCCGCACCACGGCGAACATTGTCGATTAACCATGCCGGCATAGTCAGATGGTAAGGATTTCTTTTTACTTCTTCGATATGAAATGAAAGTGCTGTTATCAGCTGTCCAACTTCTTCAACGCTCAATTCAAGCATTAAGTTAGGGGAGTCCATTGCTGCCCAGAATTCCGTTTCAATAATCTTACACGTAAAATTATCCAGGGATTTTAAAGCATCAACTACAAGATAATGAACGGCAATATGAGTTCCGTTAAAATCTGCGCAATGCGGCATAGTAATTATTTCCGGTTGCTGTTCAGCGATAATATCAGCTATACACTTAACTTTCTTCTGCCATTCTTCCGGATTTTGATCTCTTGTAGTCAATTTAACATTTTCAAGTCCGGTTTCAGATGTCCTTATTAAACCAAAATTCAAATATTCACATGCATGCTGCAGTTCTTCCCATCGCCCCTGTTGCCGTTCCGGCGAGCTTCCTAACGTAACAGCAACATTAATAACGTTCCAGTTTTTGTTTTGGCGATAGCGTAAAGCTAATCCGCCAATTATGCACTCATCATCCGGATGCGGTGAGAAAAGAAGCATTTTTGGCGCGTTTAGTGGTAAAGCAGGCATTTGAAGTTTTTCGAATCCACCGAGAGAATAATTGTGTTCTTCGCGGAATAATTTCTGATATTCCTGAGCTAATTTAGTGTAGCAGTTCATAATTCATAATTCATAGTTTAAGGTTTAAGGTTTAAAGGTTGTAACACACCCCGTCGCTTCGCGCCACCCCTCTCAAGAGGGGATTTCAAATAAGGTCGTATTGTAGAGTTGCAATATTTTGCGACTAAGGCAGTTGGGAGTGAAAAATCCAAAATCACAAATCCAAAATCACAAATTATTAAATCCTTCAAAAAATTCTTTTGTTGATGGAATTATTTCGTCAAGCTGACCTATAAATTGTTTGCATTCAGGAAGTGATTGAACAAACCATTTCCCATAAAATTTTTCTACCACTCTCCGATCAAGAATTGCTACCATTCCGTAATCGGTTTTTGATCGTATGAGTCTTCCAAATCCCTGTCTGAATTTTATCACTGCCAATGGCAGGGAAAAATTAATGAAAGCATTTCCTCCGTTTTGATCAATATATTCCGTTCTTGCTTCAATAATGGGCTCTGTTGGAACACGAAAAGGAAGCTTTGTTATTATCACCGATTTTAACGCTTTTCCGGCAACATCAACTCCCGCCCAAAAACTATCCGTTCCAAATAAAACCGAGTTAGGTTCGGCGCGAAACCTGCGAAGAATTACATCGCGTGAGTCTTCGCCTTGAACAAGCAGGTTCATTCCTTCGCTACTGATTTGATTTTTCATTTCGTAAGCGGTTTTTCTTAGTAAACCGTAAGAAGTAAAT
>JAOZNZ010000914.1 GCA_029933535.1 bacterium
TTACGAAAGAAATGAAAGAACAGGGAATAGAAGTCCAGACATTTGATGCTTTAACTATAACCGAACCGGCAAACACGGAAACAGCGAATGCATTGGGTATCCGAAAAGGCACGAAAGTTGTCAAGCTTACTAGAGTACGTGGATATAATGATGAACATATTGTAATTTTCAACTCATGGTTTCATCCGCGAATAAAAATAAAGGAGGGTGAAGATTTTTCTATACCTCTTTATTCAATTCTTGAAAAAAAATATGATACCATACCTTTTCGTTCGAGTGAAAATATCACAGCCATATTAGCAACAGAAAAAATTGCTGAAATTTTACAGGTTGAAATAAAATCCCCGTTACTTAAGAGACAGAGAATTGTAACGGACCCCGGTGACAGAGTTTTTGAATATGCTGTGATTTATTATCGGGGCGATAGATTCACATATTCAATTGAAATAGAAAGAGGAAAAAAATAATGGCTGTTTATGCTATAGATTTAGGTGGCACAAGAATTAAAATGGGAATTGTAAACAACGGTAAAGTTGTTGCACGGGATGTTATTGATGCGAAGTCATGTGAAGGACTTTCGTCCAGGCTTGCCGACATTGAAAATGTTTTAAAAAAACTTGCCGGGCAGTCAAAAATCCCTGCTGAAAAATTTATTGGAGTCGGATTTGCATTTCCAAGTCTTGTTGACAACAAAACGGGTCAGATTCTTTGTGATTCCGACAAATATTCCGACGCGGAATCCCTGAACCTTAATTTTTGGTGCAGAAAAGCTTTTTCATTACCATTCGCGATAGAGAACGACGCCAGAATGGCAATGATAGGAGAATGGCAGTTCGGTGCAGGCAGAGGTTGTAATAATATTGTTATGATAACTCTCGGAACAGGAATAGGAACTTCAGCTTTGATTGAAGGGAAAGTGTTGCGCGGTGTTCATAGCAGGGCCGGGTGTCTCGGCGGACATTTAACCATTAATTATACTTCTGAAAGGAAATGTTACTGTGGTAATCTCGGATGCGCGGAAGCTGAATCGGGAACTCATTTTCTTTCTGAAATAATAAAAAAATATCCGGAATTTAAAAATAGTGAGTTGGTCGAGAATCTTAATTATAAAAAGATTTTTTCTTACGCGGAAAAAGGAGATCCTCTGGCGATAAAATTAAAAGATAATGCATTGAAAGCATGGGCTGCGCTGGCGGTTAATCTTATTCATGCTTATGACCCTGAAATACTGATAGTTGGCGGTGGAATAATGCAAAGTGCGGATATTATCTTACCACATTTAAAAGAATATATTAAAGAACACGCGAGTTTTTGCCTTGATTGTCCTGAAATAAAAGCTTCAGAACTTGGAGATTCAGCCGCGTTGCTGGCCTGCGAATGGCTTGTTAAGGAGAAAATTAAAAGGTAATGATTTGGAGTGCAGGAATAAAGACTCGCTCAAAACCTTAACGAAATCGGCGAGGCATTTACTGCGCTGTTGCGACAGCAACAGAA
>JAOZNZ010000224.1 GCA_029933535.1 bacterium
ACATGACACTAGTTCAACAAACAGGTATCGTGTCAATTATACAATGGCAATATTCTTAAAATTTACAAAAACTTGCCCCAGAGGGGCAAAATGTTTGTAGCCCCGGGTAACACCCGGGGTATTGAATCACAACACATTATCCGCGACGAAAAATTTTCAGTCATGTCGCGAAAAACGATTTCAACAACATTTAATCAATAAATATGACTTTGGAGATGGATGGAATCATAATATTGTTTTGGAAAAAATTCTTCCAATTGATGATAAAATTAATTATCCAGTTTGTTTGAGAGGAGAAATGTGTTGTCCGCCGGATGATTGTGGCGGTACATGGGGCTATACAGAAATATTGGAAATACTTGAACAACCTGACCACGAGGAATATGAAAAATATGTAACATGGTTAGGAGAAAAATTTGTCCCTGAATATTTTGATAAAGACGAAGTAAATGAACTGCTAAAAGAGAAAAATTACGATTTACGGTAACAAAAACTGGCAGCAAATTGCCGCAAAAGTTGGGACGTGGTTTATTTCGGGTGAAGTAAAATACTTTGAAAGTTATGATGAAGCTCTAACGTGGCTTAAATAATGTATATTCAACAATATCGCCTTTATGTAATATATCGATTACCCATCCGACTGGGCGCCATATATTTTTCCAGAAAGAATTCTTCTTAACCGGTTTGAAAATATTCGGGGCAGTTCCTGCCTTCTTCGCGTAATCCAAACTTGTAAAAAATCCGGTGTTCGGTGAATTAAAATCAACTTTCTTAACTTTTAAACCATGCTGTTCCGCAAGTTTTGAAAACGTGGCAGGGGTGTAATGAAAAACATGACGCGGAATGTCAAGCGCGAACCAGTTTTCTTTAAAAAGTTTAAACATCGCACTGCCAATATTAGGAATCCGAATTAAACAAATACCGTCCGGTTTTAAAATTCTTTTTATTTCATCAAGCGTTTCTTTTGGATTTATCAAATGTTCAAAAACATAATGCAGACGAACTACATCAAATGAATTATCGGGGAAAATCGCATCGATAAGCGTACCGCAAAAAACCGGTATTCCGGCTTCATTTGCAGCTTGAGCTGCCGGACCGTCAATTTCAACTCCCTTGGTTTTCCATCCCGCGTTTTTCAATCTGGATAACCAACCGCCGTTTCCGCAGCCTACATCAAGAATATTTCCGTCGCCGTGATATGGAATCATAGTTTTCATAGTGCTTAAACTGAGAAAATATAAAACCGGTTTTAACAAAATCCTAATCCATTTCGGCGGCGCGGAATTTTGGTCGACGGGACAACCGTAATACCATCTCAGAACAAAAATTTTCAGCTTTCTGTGCTTCTTTAAACTATGATCAACATTATGTTTTCTGTGCGGACAGTAATCATCAGGATAATAAGCTTGAAGCTCATCATTATCCGGTTGAGGATTAACGTAAATCATTCCGCAGTCACATTTTGAAAGAGTAAATTCACCGGGCACGTCATGAAGAATATCAACTCCGTGAATAAAAATGTTATGATTATCAGTACCACAAACAGGGCATAAAATATTTTTCATTATTCTTAGTTTTTCAAATAAGGTTATAGTCAAAAGTTGAATATATATTTTACAACAAGAGCTTCTTTGTGTCAATGTGAAGAAAGATGGAGTAGTGGATTAATGGATATGGAGTGCAGAAATGTTGAAATTTTGCGATAGCGAAATTTCATTTTCTGCGCGGGCGCGAAGCGACCGAAATACTTTGGATTAAAATAATGCTGTTTCGCTCTTAACATTGTCATTTCGAATTGCTTATCTCACCAAGATATGATAAAATAGAAAATGATGTAACCCAAACATGAGGTCGCTATGCATAAAATATTTCTCTTTATAATACTATCTGCCGCGTTAGCGCAGGCAGTTGATTTCAGTGTTCCTCTAACAGGACTTTACGGCGACCCGCTTCAGCTTCAAACAACAACAAAGGAGTATAATTCATTACAAGCGCGAGCAGCAACGCTTGCAGCGTGTGATACAACACCAAGGCACTGGCTGGTGCAATTCACCGGACCGTTTCAACAACAATGGCGGCAGACGCTGCAGCAACTTGACTGCGTGGAGCTGCAATACCTGAAGCAATATTGCCTGGTAATTCGCGCGTCGGAGAAAGCGGTTGTCACTCTCACCCAACAGCCGTTCGTGCGTTGGGCCGGGCCATATCGCAGCGAGTATAAACTGTCGGCGTGGCTGCCGCGTCCTGGTCATATTGCCGGTGAAGCGGACATGAACGAAACAAGCACGTTGCCAATGATCATAAAACTTTTTCGCGGGGTGTCGCCGGACAATATAGTTGAACGTGTTCGTGCTTCCGGCGGCTCTATCCGCAAACAATCATCCGAGGGATTTACGGGACGTTATATTGAAGCAGATGTGTCACCGGCGCTTCTTGAGGAATTGGCCGCACAGGAGGATGTTTGCTGGATCGAGCCGTACGAAATGTCTTACACAGACAACGATATTGCACGTGAGAAGATTGTCAACGTACGCCCGGCGTGGGCCCGGGGGTTCTGGGGCGATGGGCAGACCGTGTGCGTCGCCGATTCAGGCCTTGACCTCGGATCAACCGAGACCGACAAACTGCATATAGATTTCCGGTATTACTACCAATCAGGCTGGCCACCCGAACTAAAGTCTAAATCACGGGTCGTGCGGATTGATGACCTGTTTGGAGACGGGCCACAGGATGTCAACGGGCACGGAACACATGTAGCAGGTACAGTTCTGGGAGCTGGTTATGGTTCCGGCGCAAATACTCTGCTCACCCCGACCAATTGCTTTGCGGGAATTGCTCCCAGGGCCATGCTCATGTTCCAATCAATGGGGAGTAACTCCACGGGCAGCAGTCTGCCGGGCGTACCGGCCTCTATGCAGGATTTGCTTATGCCGGCATGGAACGCCGGTGCACGTGTACATCAGAACAGTTGGAGTAGCAATCTCCGTGGTCGTTACGACACAATGTGCGAAACGCTTGACGCGTTTGTGGGCAATCCTCTCGTACCAAAGTGGGACGATATGGTTGTGGTGTTCGCTGCAGGCAATGCTGCCGAGGATTACGTGACCAATAGTACGTCTGTCACTGTTCACGGTGCCAAAGCAGGTGTGATGGATCTGGACTCTATCGGGCGTCCGGGAACGTCTAAGAATTGCATCACGGTCGGCGCATCGGAGAACTTTAGACCAAGTCAAATCGATACGTGGTGGGATGTTTCAGCTTTCAACCCGATTACGAGTGACCGGGCAGCCGATAACACCAATGGTATGTGTGCCTTCTCAAGTCGCGGCCCTTGTGATGACCTGCGCATCAAGCCGGACATCGTGGCACCGGGGTCATGGATTATATCAACCCGTTCGCGTGCGGCGCCCGGTGATCGCTTATGGGGCATCTACCCCGGCAACACAAACTACCTTTATTCCGGTGGGACGAGTATGTCCGCACCCCTCGTATCCGGCGCGGCTACGCTCATTCGTGAATGGCTTTTCAAAGACCACGGTATAAGCAAACCTTCCGCGGCGCTCGTAAAGGCGCTGCTTCTGAACAACACCGCACCGATGTACAAAGGACAATATTCCGATGATTTCCGTGAGATTCCGCCGATGTTCCCAAACAATGTCAACGGTTACGGTAGGCTGAACATCGCCGGCGTGGTGGATCCACCGTCGGGCGATGAACGCCTGTGGTGGGACCGCCCGACCCACCTGACAACCGGTGCAACGACGGAGCACTCTTTCATCGTACACGATACGGGAAAACCGCTCAAGATAACCTTGGCCTGGAGCGATGTCCCGGGTTATGCGGCTGTCAATGGCGGGCTGGTTAATGATCTTGATATGGTTGTGAAACGACCGGGCGGATTCAGCAGTCATGGCGTACCGAAGGAATACCGACAGGTACTGGTCCAGGACAGTGGTAAATATGAAGGCATTTTGTCGAATGCCGTCAACGAAGGCTATGCAGTAAAATTCACTCCAAGTTGTTACCCTGTTAGGATATGGGGGGGACTGTTCGAGATTAATTGGATGGGAATACTGTTAAATTACCGGGTGAATGTGTGGGATGACGATGGCACGTCGGGCTTACCGGGTACATTATTGTACAGCACAATACGTCAGGGATGCTCGTACGGCTGGGATAATGTCTTCATTCCGAATATCAGTATCGCAAGCGGAAGCTTCTACATCGAAATGCGTTCGATTCTCGATACATACCCGGGAATTATCTATGAAACAATGACCGGTACGTCAACCTCGTATAAGTGGAACGGGAGCGCATGGTCAAGTGTGTCCCCACGGCAATACCATATCCGTGCCATTGTGGCGTGTGATGGAGAGGGATCTCACGACCGTGTAAACAATGTGCAGCATTACTCCACGACATCAGCGGACGGGGGAACATGGACGGTGCAGGTGATCGGCCATGATGTGTGGCTTCCGCAGACCTACGCGTTGACCGTCTCGGGAGATGCGGTCATTCCCGAGCCAATGGCTCTGTTCGGTTTGCTTGCGGCATTGCTGGTGGGTACGCGGAACTTAAGGTAGGATATATTAATGGATTGGAGGGACGCTGCCGCGACCCGCGTATGCTAGGTTACCCAGCGTCCTAAATTGATTGTGCCACCCTCATATCCCGCCCTGCGGGTATCCCTCCCCAATGAATCGGGATCTTCGACAAGAGAGGATTTAAGTAGGGTAGTTGAATGTATTTTCTGTTGCTGTCGCAACAACGCAGTGAATGAAATTTCGTTGGAACAAAATTTCTTTATCCCTGCACTCCATATATGCACTCCATTTCACTCCAAAACGTTTTCCAAAATTATTTTTTCTTATATTACCCACTTCGGGTCGAAGCGGGATACCAAATACTAAATTCATTTCATTATTTTATTCGAAATGAATTTCCTCCTACCAATAATCCATAAAAAATCCCCCGCCCTATCGGGCACCCCCTTTAATAAAGGGGACTAATATTCCAATAATCCAAATCCCTATTCCCGCTTCCGGCACACCGAGGACCATAAATTGCTCGCCGGGAATAAGATTATAACGTTTTGCTGATGTGGATCCGCCGACAGCATAGCTGTTTGTGTCGTTGTGTATCGCACTCAAAGATTGGTTAGCTGAATACTCACCGCTAGAACTGATAATCATAGCCTGGACCCAGCACATATCGGTTGTTCCGCCAAGTCCGGAAAGATTTAAGCTTAATTCAAGACCGGTAGAAAAAGTTCCTGTAACAGAAAGAGAATCTCCTGCGGCAGTTTGATTGTATAAAGCGAGCTGTCCAAAACTGTTGCTGAGATAGCCGTAACTTGTGCCAAGATCGGTAAGTTCTCCCCAATAATCCTTTGAATTATCGTTAAGTTTAGAAAAATCCACCCAGGCGGTAGATGGAGTCGGGCTGCCATCTTTCAGGCTGACGTTTATAGCGTAATCGGGAGTAAATGCGGTATCGAAAACCATGCCGATCATATTTTTAATTCTCCATGCGACGCTGTCGAGAGTTGGCGGAAGGAAATTTTTACCTGTTGAGAGATCAGTATCAATAAAAATAACAAATCCGTTACCTTTTTCTGGCTCTATGCTGCCTGAAATTCCAAGTAAAAGTTTGTCGGGAGTTAATGTTCCGCGCATGGCAAGCAATGAATTCCAACCAGCCCAGTCGGTTACCGTATCCTGAAAGACTTCGCCTTCCGCGGTCGCAAAATCTCCGGTAATGTTCTGGCCGTCAATCCAGTCGCCTTCTATAACAGTAATAAGATTAGAATAAGTTTTGCTGCTTGTTCCCTGAGGGCCAATAACAGTTAAATCAATAGTATAAATTCCGCAC
>JAOZNZ010000225.1 GCA_029933535.1 bacterium
TTTTAAATCATAAAAGCTTATCGCTTTAACGCTTTTATATGCATTATCATCAATCGGATTTTCCTGTTTCACCGGTTGTAATTCTATTGTTCTGGTTTCTCCGGGCAATAAGTCAAAATAATTGTCGGAAAATTGCGCTTTACTCTCATCACAATCTAAAAACACACATTTTGCAAATTTACCACCGGTTATTTCAATTTTATTATTATTTTCCGCGTTAAGTTTTAACTGTGGATTTTCTAATACAGCTTCTTTTAAAGTTGAGAAGTGGAAAATATTATTTGATGAAATTTTTTCACCGATAAGTTTTGTTGTAAAATAACATTCATTTTCATTCAGATTATTTAATATTTCATTACCGGTTTTTGTAAAAACAACTTTTGAATCACAAGCGTTAACTTCTATATTCAAAGTTTCTTCAAAAACAACTTCTCCTGAATAAGTATTTAATTTCAATAAAAGTTTACCGGTTATTTCGTGTGCATAGTCATTGACAACAGTTACCTTTAACTCATTATCATATTTTGCTGCCGTAACTAAAACAGGCGAGTAAAATCTTTTCGCGGAATAATGCAGAGCTTTCCAACGTCCGTTATAATCAACGCTTGCCCAACTTACAACAGGCCAATTATCGTTGAATTGCCAGTAAATAGTACCCATACATCTATTTTCTGAACGATTAGCCCGCCAGTGTTCGACGCCTGTTTTTATAACTTTTTGCTGTAAGAACTGGCTCATAACGAGAAAATGCTCAAAATTTTTCGGTGCACCAAATTCTTTAGTAACACCTTCCATTATTCTTGCATTACCACCGCCGTTTTTTTGATGATAAAGCATTGTTTTTGACTCAATTTCAAGCTCATCTTCTTTCGCGAATGTTTTAATAGTGTGAATGTCCGGGAAAGATTGATAACCGAATTCACTCATAAATCTGTCGTATCTTTTTAGGTAAGCTTCAAATGGCATCCCAAAATGCCATACTCCCCAGAAATGTGTGTCACCTCCACTCTCTTGATCTGTATTGTTAGAGTAAGGGGTGTGTGGTGAACTGGGCCAGTAAAGCCTTGATCTGTCAAGTCGGTTAACCGCACCGCACAAATATTCTTCAAACACATAGAAATAATCCCGTGCTTCGTTTTCGGGAAGCTTTTTATAATGTAAAACTATCATTTCTATTTCGTTATTACCGCACCAGAGAGCTATTGACGGATGATGCTGTAACCTTCCAATATTATCTTTTAACTCATCTGAAACACTTTGTAAAAATTCTTTATAACTTGGATAAACGGTACAAGCAAACATCAAATCCTGCCAGACAAGAATTCCATATTCATCGCACAAGTCATAAAACACATCATTTTCATAAATTCCACCTCCCCAGACACGCAGCATATTCATATTTGCTTTAACTGTGTCAGAGATTAATCTTCTGTAATCCGCCTCTGTTAATCTTGGTGATAAAGCGTCAGCCGGAATCCAATTAGCTCCTTTTGCAAAAACAGGAACCCCGTTTACGCGAACAAAAAACGATGTCCCGAATTCATCCGGTTCAACTACCATTTCAAGTTGTCTGATACCGATTCTACGTGAAATTGTTGAAACAATTTTTTGGGATTTTTTTAAATTAGCAGTAACTGTGCAGAGAGGCTGCTCTCCAAGTCCGTTAGGCCACCACAGCGGTGGATTTTCAACAATAAATTTAAATGCAACATTTTGAGCTTCAGGAATAAGGGATTTATTAATTTTAATTTCTTTCCCGTCAGGTAATATTAAATATATTTCCGCTTCGCCTTTTTCTTCTACCTCGTCTGTAAATTTAACATAACCATGTACCTCAGCTTTCTTATTATCAGAAGAAACTTTTGTTTCTATATAAATTGATTGTATTCTCGATTCACTCCAACCTTCAAGAAAAACAGGCTTATGTATTCCGGATAATGGGAGCGTTGGTCCCCAATCCCAACCAAATGCGCAAGCCATTTTTCTGATATAATTTTGGATTGTCGGTTCTTGTCCGAAAAATTCTTTCTGGGCATGTTTCAAAATTTCAGAGCTGTTTTTCCGTTTTTCTCTTATTTCCAGAGCTGATTCTTTTGGATCTTTTATAAATACTTTCAGCTCATTTCCAGTCTCTTTTATGATTTCTTTGACAGAAAAACGCCACGTCTTAAACATATTGTCAGTTGATCCAATAACTATACCGTTAAGTTTTATTATCGAGACGGTATCAATCCCCTCAAACACAAGTTCTACATTTTCTTTATTTATAAGTTGACCGGGAGCATCAAATTTGAGCGAATAAGTGTAATCACTCTCACAGGCTTCCCGCCAAAGTTCGCAGTGATCGCCGACGAATGGGTCGGGAAGCATTTCTGCTTTGAACATATCATACTGAATATTTCCCGGAATCGATACATTTATAGATTGTTTATCGTTATCCCGGTAAGCGGTCCAGTCATTATTTAGTTCGATTTTACATTCAGTTGTTCCAAAAATAGATGACATTTAAAATTCCTTTATTTAATAGTTTGTTGTTAATATTTTTTATTGGTGGCGTATTATACCAGAATAGCTTTTTATAAGCAAATTGTTTGATTGTCCCAATTCCGGTGACTAATCACAATTCGCCGAATACAAGGCTTGGAAGGTGAAAGCGTGTTAGATTACACGCCGAACCTTTTGTAACACAGTAGGCGGTGTATTGTGGTTAGCCCCTGAGGCTAAATCGCACAACTTTAAAATGCGAGGTATGGTGCATAATTCAAGAAACCGGAATAAACGATTAACTTTAGTAAATTTTTATATTTCTACGATTTAGTCACCGGAACTGGGATAGTTCGAAGTTGATAAAATGGTTGTTCGTGCTATTTTGTTCTTTGGCACGAAATAACCACGCTATGTTGAAAATATGTTGAGGAGGGTGTGTTATTTCATAACACGGGATTTTTTCTTTAATTTAGTCTCCAAAAGCCTTAAAATGGTGTTTTAAGATATATTATGAGTCGTTATATAATAAATCTGATTTTTATTTTTTCAATATGATTTTACCGTTGTCAGCAATTTCGGCATTCTTGATAATTCGCTCAAGCCCACGAGTCGCGAATCTCATCATTTTAGCACTTTCATTTTCGCGAATGAGTTTACTAAAAAAATCAAAAATTTGCTTTAATGGTTTCCCGATTGGTTAGAAAGTCATATTGTTCCAAAATATAAGAATTATCTTTTGCAAATAAAGGCATTGATAAACTTAATAAAATTGTGATAATTAATATTATACTTTTCTTATCATAACAAACTCCTTTTTAATTTTGTCTTTCAAATACTCTTTTTCTGAGAATTATCTCTTGTTGAATTTCCTGTAATGTTTCCGTATCAAGTTCATATTCAATTTCAGCAAGAACATTATCAGCTTCTGAATAATTATTAGTTCTCATCATTAATTCAATAGGTTCTTGTATAGAATTTTTTGTGTCTTTAGCGCTGCCGCACGATCAAAGAGCAAAGAAATAAAAGATTTTTAACTTCTGCATTCTTGTTATATTATATCAAAACTGTTATAATTTGCCATTCAATTTATTAATTCAACGAAATATAAGAATGAAAAAAATAATAGCCTTTGCTATAGTTGTCTTTCTTTCAGCCTGTGAAAATAAAAACACAGAATCTGAGTCTCTTGATCAAGTTAATCTCCGACCTTCTTCATTACCGGCTTCTCACACAAAAAAGATACAATCCAAGCCGGATAAAAAAATTATAATTATTCCTGATACAAACGTAATAATTACCGCAAAAATATTGTTTGATACAAGAATACAAATCAAAAATCCATTTGCAAAAATAATATCCCAAAACAAGAAAAATCTGAGGGATTTAGAAACCGCAATTTCAACTAATATCGTTAATGATAAAATTATTTTTCCCCCGATAAATCCAGGACTGACAGATTTAAGAATAGTAGTAAAAGGTGATAATATTGCTTCGAGTTATTCGGATGTTTTTAATACATACGATAAAACAAATAAATGCATCTTGGTTAATATTTTGAATGAAGCAACATTAACCGGAAAAGTTACTCGTGAAGACGGCACACCGGTAACCAATTTCTTTTTCCAGGCTGTTCCGCGCGGGGTTTACGAAAAAGACAAAAACATTGGACATATAAGCACAAATCTTACCACCGATGAATCAGGAACTTATAAAATTTCGGGATTAATAATGGAAAGTTATAAATTAAAATTAAAAACTGCAGATTCCGCACGAATGACTTACGATGTAAGATTTGATGAAAAAGAAAATTATAAAGATTTTATTTTTAAAAACGTGCCGCAAAAAACTATTAACGGAATCGTTGTTTACAGAGAAACAAAAGAACCCGCCCAAAATATAAATGTTAGTTTCTATTTACATGACAGAATTAAAAAAAATACTCGCACGGATAATTCAGGGAAATTTTCCTTTAAAGTTAAAGCTCAAAATTTTTACGGCTTCGTAGAAACGGATGAACCGGATTATGCAAAAACAAAAAGATGTTTATATGATAATTATAATAGTGAATTAGTTGTTTTACTTCTTTGTAAAACTGCAATTATAAAAGGAACTATTACCGACCAAAACGGCAAACCGACAAGCGGTATTTCGGTTACCGCATCCCCGACTTTCAGAAGACATCGATCTTCTACAACTATAAATTGTTCAAATGAGAAAATTACGTTTATGGAAAGTTTTGGTGATTATAGATATAAATCTGTAACTCCGTCAGATGAATTCGGAGATTATGTAATTTCGAATGTTGCCGCTCCTGAAACATACTCAGTACAAGTAATTAACGATAAAAATTATTTTTTAGATGAGGAAAAAGAAACTAAAACTTCTGTTCAGCCGTTTGAAATAGCCGTATGTGATTTCACCGTTTCGCAAAAACCGGTAATAATGATTAAAGTTCTTGACGAAAAAAATAATGTGGTTAAAAATTACATGCTTAAAGTTCGCCTTGAAGATGGTGCCACAAGTGAAAGGAGCAGCACTGTAAGACTCAAAGAAACAAATCTATGGTATAAACTCAGCTTAATACATTTGGATAATTATAATCAGATTTTATCGTTATGCGCCGTTCTTGAAACCGGTGGAAAAATATTTAAAACTAACGTGCCATGCGATAAACCGGGGAAGTATTACATTGTTTTAAAACAAGACAAACCGCCTGAACCGCTTCTTGCCGGATTTATTTATTCATACGACAACAAACCTTTGGTTGATAATTATATATATGTAAATGTAAATAACCATATGTGTTACGAAAAAACAGATCATCTCGGTTTTTTTGAAGTAGTTAATCCACAAATTAATCTTGAAGAACAAAAAGGGAGACCGGCAAAAATAAAGCTTCATATCAAACATGAGCCTTTCGAAACAAATGTGGTAGTTGGAGATGTTAATATAGAATGGATATTGCCCAGGCAAAGGGAAATCTCCGGTTGCGTTTTCATTGACGATTCACCTGCAACCAGTTTTATCACCGGAGTTTTTATAAGAAACAGAAGACGCGAAGAACGTAAATCTTTTGAAAACAATGATGGTAAATTTTCAATGCTACTGCCGCAGTATTTTAAAGATAAAGAAGGAAAAATCAAAATTTATGTTGAAGGATATAATCCGGTTTCGGCAAATTTTTTCTTTGATAATAGTAAAACCTGTGATGTTGGTAAGATTATTGTAAATGATTTGATGTTCTCTCCCAATGATAACTAATGTCATGTCAACTTTGTAATATTGACAAGGTACTAACTATTTAAAAAATCCGAAAAGTCCTGTTTTGGTATCAAAAATCACCTTCTAAGACATATTATGAGAC
>JAOZNZ010000226.1:0-3551 GCA_029933535.1 bacterium
CCTGACACCTGACACCTGACACCTGACACCTGACACCTGACACCTGACACCTTAATGGAGGGATGCCCCTACAGAATAATGACTGATACACATACACATTTAACCGAAGAACCATTAATATCTTCAATCGATAAAGTTATCAAGCGTGCAAAAGAAAATGGCGTTGATAAATTTATTGTTCCGGGATATAATCCTGATTCATGGTGTAAAGCAAGACAACTTGCTTCACTTCACAACGAAATCTTTTTCGCTGTAGGTTTGCATCCGATGTTCATCCACGAAGAAAACAGAGAGATTTTTGAAAAAGAGCTGAAACAGGGCGGAGCAATTGCAGTAGGTGAGATAGGTCTTGATTTTTATAAATCAAAGACGGAGAAAGATGAACAAATTCGCGTGTTGGAAAATCAATTGCAACTCGCGGTAGATTATGATCTGCCGGTAATTTTTCATTGCAGAAAAGCTTATGATGATCTGCTTAAAATATGTAAAGAATTTCCGCAAATTAAAGCTGTGATGCACAGTTGTTCCTGCAGCTCAGAACAGATAAAACCCTTTCTTGAACTTGGTTATTATATAAGTTTCTCGGGAATAATTACCAGAAACAGAAGTTTAAAAGCCATTAAACTCGCAAGTGTTGTTCCGGTAGAAAAAATGATTGTTGAAACTGACAGCCCGTTTATCGGAACAAATAATCATCCGGTACCGACAGTCGAACCGGCGCATATACCGGAAATCATTGCTTCGATAGCAGAAATAAAAGGAGAAGCATCTGATTTTGTAGAGGGAATCGCAGAAAATAACGCAAAAGAACTTTTTAAATTGACCTAAATATAAATCCCCCTAACCCACTCCCGAGGGAATACTCGAGATGTTCCACTTTAGGAAAGGGGGATTTTCCATTAATCCAACAATCCAACAATCCAACAATCCACTAATCTACTAATCCAATCCTATGAACCCATTCTCAAGAACCGTTTCTCTCTTTGGAGAAGATAATTATAATAAAATTATAACATGCCGTGTCGCTGTTGTGGGAATAGGCGGTGTTGGCTCTTACGCAGTTGAAGCCTTGGCGCGAACGGGAGTCGGTGATCTTGTAATTATTGATGATGACAAGGTGGAAACAACAAACATTAACAGACAAACCTGGGCGCTTAATTCTACAATAGGTAAATATAAAGTTGATGTTGCCCGTGAGCGATTGCTTGACATTAATCCTGAGTTGAAGATAATTGCTTCTAACAGAAGATTAACATCAGAATCGATTGATGAGCTGATTCCTCAAGACATTGATTTTGTAATTGACGCGATAGATTCCATTATTGACAAGGTAACTTTGATAGAATTTTGTTTACGAAAAAAGATACCCGTAATTTCCTGTATGGGTGCCGCGAGAAGAAAAGATCCGACACAAATTAAGATTGGCAATATTAACGGACCGGTTTCGGGACCGTTAATCAAACGTTTGAGAAAAGAATTAAGAAAAAAGGATGTGGTCTTAGACTTTCCAATTGTTTATTCTGAAGAAAGAGCAATAGATGTTCAAAAAGGTGAACCGTTACCAAGTTGCTGCTTCACAACCGGTGCTGTAGGACTTACCGCAGCGTCTTATGCGTGTAAATTCATTTCAAGCATGGATGTTTGAAATGAATTTAGTGGCAATTGTTATTAAGAAAAATATATGTTATAATTATAAAAATTAACAATCAACAATCAACAATCAACAATCTGTGATTTATTATGAAAATTAATACAATTATCTTTTCTGCTTTATTTTTAATATTATTAACCTTTACAGCCCAAACAACTACTATGACTGCAAAACAAAAAGCTTCGATTGACAAACGTCTTAAAACAAGCGGTTACTTAAAACCTAAAAGGCTCAAATACAATGGTTACGCATACCTTGGAGATGTTCTGAAAGAAAAAAATGAACTTAAAAAAATGAGGGAATACTGCAATATTATCGGTATGATTACCTCCGAAAGCAGCTTGCGAAATAAATATTCCAAAGATACGGATGAAAAAGAAAAAGTTGCTTTTCTCAAAAAAGAAGGCGAACGAATAAAATTTCTGAAATCACTTGATTATGATGTTTGCTGGATGTGCCCTCTCGCTGAATTTGTAAAAGAAAATGATTTATCAGGATTTAAGAAAGAGCTGCAGTTAATCAAGAAAACCATGCCGGAAATGAAGATACTGGACATGATTTATCTTTTTGATGAACCTAATTTTACAGATGTTACCGACAAACAACTTGACATGTTTATTGATGCTTTCAAAAAAGTCTTTCCGAATGTTAAAACGTTGTTTTTCTACGCAATCGTTCATCCGAAATTTCTTGAAACAAAAGCACCTAGCAAAGCTGATATTCTGGGGATTGATCCTTATATGTTTAAGGGCCGCTACGAAAATACACCTGAAGAATTTGAATACTTTTATCAGGAAAGCCTCGCTTGCGCTCTCGACTGGGCGAATCGTCAGGACAAGCCATTTTTGCTTGCGGGAGATTGTTTTTATTCCCGTAATCCTAAAGGCAAGAAAAAAACCTCGCCTGAAGCTGCACAATGGTATTATCAACTTGCGTTAACCCAGCCTAAATGTATCGGACTTGTCTGGTTTTATTATGGGAATGTGCCTATAGAAAGTGAAAATCTGAAAGGTTTTAATTTTACCGAATCTTCAAAAAAATTACAAAAAACTCATCACGATATCGGCAAAGCAATCTTCAAAAAACCAACACCTTTGGGATTGCAATGGGATACTTTCGGACCCGCGGGAGAGTAAGCCGCGCTTCCTAGCGCGAGCAGCTTGCCCAGCCATAGGCGGGGTTATTAGTTAATTGTTAATAGTTAATAGTTAATAGTTAATGGTCTAAGAACCACCTCGCCCTGCGGGCACCCCTCCTCGACAAGGAGGGGAATTGAAGTGTCCTGACAATACGCTTGCGGCAGGGCAATCCTGACATCGAACATCGAACATCGAACATCGAATACTCAAGGATGAAATAAATACTAAATTCAAATCTTTGATTTGAATTTCCTGACATCTGATAACAACTGTTAACCAATAATAATCATGAAACACTTTTTTGTATTTTTGGTATTATTCGGCGTTTTATCACCTTCTTTTATTAACGCTGACAACTCAAACATAATGAAAAAAATAAATTATGCGGTCTTAAAACCCGCTGGCGAAAAGAAAAATAATGTTGAGTTTGTTGATGGAATTCCTTTTTTACGGTTGCCTTTGTGGCAACCAGAAAATGACGGAAGCCGTCATGGATTTGGAGATATATACATTACAGCAAAGTCTGATTTTGCTTCTAAATGTTTGAGTAATTTGAATATTAAAGCTGACTCTTTTTATTTGCTCGGATGCTTGAATTCTGTCGATATACCACATCCTGCCTGGGGAGGCGGTGACGGCATGCGGAACTTTTTTATAGGTGACAGTGCAGGCGAACTGGTTATTGGCTATGCATCTGACAAAACAGATACTATTCCTCTGATTTTTGGTTATACTGCCTGGTGGGATCAGAATTATAAAGC
>JAOZNZ010000226.1:3561-5850 GCA_029933535.1 bacterium
CGTAAAAAAGCAGCTTGATGATGCTTTGTGCGTGGCAAATGGTCTTGAAGGCTATTCAAATACCAATAAAAATTATTTTATAAAAATAAAACTTCGGGATGAACCGGTAAAATGGATTATATTTAAAGATAATCCTAAACGAACAGGATATTATCGTATTGACGGGTTGACTTTTTCCGGAATTAGCGAAAAATTAAATTCCAAAAAATATTTAATAGAATCCTGCGACCAACTTTCTTCCGATAAAATTTCCTGGCTGAAAAATCATACAATTGATTCTAAAAATTCTTATCCTGAAAACAGGCAAAAAGCAATAAAAATTTTGCGGGAAAAGTTTAATACTTCTCTCGATGATATTAATAAAAAAACTTTGGCAGCAACTCCTCCCGAAATAACCGCGACAAATTTTCCCGGGCCAAAAATTAGTTTTAGCGGTTCACCAATCGCAACTTTGCTTACTCGAATTTATTATGAAAACGCCGACCAGATTCTTGGCAGAATAGATGAAGACGGAATGGTTCACGAGTCAGGAGCGAAAGCGGATAATTACAATGGTTTTGGTGGTTGGACACCGGATTTGCAGCCTTTTTATAATTGTGCTTACACACGTTTGCGCGGATTAACTTGTATAGGTCATTTAGGATTTGAGAAAAAAGTTAATCAAGCGATAAAGTTTTTTGACAAATGGATGATGTATTTCCCGGAATCATTCCCTGAAATACAACTTGGCGGAAAACCTGTTCCGGGACATGCTACTGTTATCGCTAATACTCCTCACGTATATTTTGATGTATTGAAAGATCTTGGTTGGCACACTAAATACAAAACCCGCGATTTTGGTAATCCGGAAAACGATGGCCATGGTTTACTTATGATTACAAGATGGCGTGCTTGGCGGAAGCAGGGAAAAACAAAAAAATGGATAGATGAACGTTGGGAAGCTATCAACGAAGCCGCGGAATATATTCCGTGGTGTCTGGATAATCCTGAATTATCTTTTTCTACGAACGGACTTTTGCATAACGAATCGGAAGGCGGTATGATGAAACAAAGTATGTACTGCGATTTTGTTTGTTACCTTGGATTGCTTGGTTACGCGGAAATGGCGGAAGCATCCGGCAGAAAAGAAAAAGCTGATCGTTGGAGAAAGCAGGCGCAACGTTTATTTGACGCTATGATTGTTTATTATCCTGAAAATATTGAGCCGTGGGGTGATGTTTGGAACCCGGATAAAAGCGCAGGCTTTGCTTATACTCATTCAACGCTTGCACCGGCTTGCATTGGTATGGATTACTGGGGATATGACGCCATGAACAAAATGTCAAAGGATTGGGCGGAGCGCACCCGCAGGACATACAAAATGCAGCTCAAGCGCAACAAACCTGAATTTGCCGCTACTGCCGGCATCGGTTATGGGCAATGTTATATTACGCAATCTGCCTTAATGCTTGATGAGATGAATGACGCAGATAAATTGGTGGAATGGATGGCAAGAGTTTGTTTTGCACCGCGATTGAAACATCCTTATCGTGTGCCGGAAGGTTCGATAATTTCCGGTGACGGCACAACTTGGCGCCGCTGGGGCGATCTTGGCAATCTTTACCAACTTGTTGATGTTGTTCAAACGATTCTTTTAATAACAGGAATAGACGATATAAATCCCTTGGAATTAATACTCATGCCGCGTCTGCCTGCGGATTTGCTTGAAATGGAGATCAAGGAATTACCTGTTAGAACTATGAGTAACGGTAAATCTGAAACAGTAAACATTTCGATAGAAATGGAAAAGAAGAAAAATATGATAGAATTTAATTTTTCAAACGACAAACCTGTTGATAAAGTCAAATTAAGACTTGGACCATTTTCGCTTTTGTCGGAATCTGTAGAAGTTAAGTTAAACAATAAAAAGATTCACGGTAAACTTGAAGAATCGGGAGATTCAAAATGGGTTTGGGTAACAGCAGAACAAATAGAAAAAGGGTTTCAGTGCCATATTGCCGCCGCGAAAACCGGTATATTATGTAAATAGTGCCTGAATAAACAAGAAACTTTGTTTTTGGTATAATTATTCATTATTTAAAAAGGAGGAATTCAAATGTCTGAAAAAATTAATGTAGGAATAATCGGGTGCGGAAATATTAGTGAAGCGTACCTTACTGCCGCTAAAAATTTTCCGATAATGCAAATCACGGCTTGCGCGGATATTAATTTGGAAGCCGCAAAAATAAAAGCTGAGGCGCATAACATTGAAGCTATGTCCGTTGAAGAACTATTGCAAACGGAAGATAT
>JAOZNZ010000915.1 GCA_029933535.1 bacterium
GGATACAAATCTTTCACGGGAACATCTGCCGCGGCTCCATTTGTTTCGGGAGCTGTTGCAGCTTTACTTTCTCAAAGCCATAATCTTTCGCCTGCAGAAGCAATGGAAAAAGTTCTCAACTTGGCCGACAATCTCGGTCCCGCAAATTATGATTATCTTTTCGGAAACGGAATTGTTAACATCAAACGCCTTATCGAAAAAGACAGCGATTCAATTTATGATGCCGCACTTACAACTTTATATTTCGAACCGGCAAATTTACTGCCCGGTTCAGAAACTAAAGTACATTTTGTGATACAGAATCAGGGGAATCGTACAATAAGTTTTGGTAAATTTCTTTATCAAATCGGTGAAGAAAAAAATGATGTTTCCGTAAGAAAATTAAACGTCGGGGAATGCGAAGATATAACTTTGTCATGGACCGTTCCGTCAGAAAAACCGGAAGGCGAAATGAGAATTCAAGGCTACTTTAAAATTAGTGAAGCCGATGATGAACCAATGGATAACGGTCAAGCTATAATCCTGCAAAGAGCGGAATGGGAATAGTAGAATAAGCTTCCAGCTTATGGATTGTTGGATTGTTGGATTGCTGGATGCTTTTTGTTATAATAATAATTTGAAACTTGAAATTTGAAATTTGTTGTCCTTTGAGGCTTTGAGGTCTTTGAGGTCTTTGAAAAATTCAATCACTAAATCATATCAATCATATCAATCATATCAATCATTAAATCATAAAATAATAAATGAAAATACTCCTTACAGGCGCGAATGGAATGCTCGCAGCCGATGTTAAAATTACAAAACCGGATTCCGTTTCTTTAATTGAAACTGATGTCGATGAACTCGATATTACTGACATTGATGCTGTTGATAATTTCTGCGATCAGGAAAAACCTGACTTAATCCTCAATTGCGCGGCTTACACTGCTGTCGATAAAGCTGAAGAAGATAAAGAGACAGCTTACGCGGTTAATGTCATCGGACCGAAAAATCTCGCGGAAATTGCCGCGAAATTAAATATTCCTTTTGTTCATATCAGCACCGATTATGTTTTCTTCGGTGATAGCAATGCCCCAATGAAAGAAGACGATAAATGCGACCCAAAAGGTGTTTACGCAAAAACTAAACGCGCAGGTGAAATAGAAATAGAAAAATCAGGCGCTAAATGGCTGACTGTGCGGACATCCTGGCTTTACGGTTTGGGTGGCAGCAATTTTCCTGATGCAATGATTCGTCTGGCTAGTGAAAGGGATACATTAAATGTTGTAAACGACCAAAAAGGATCACCGACATTTTCCCGTGATCTTGCCGAAGCATTATGGAAATTAATAGGTTTGCAGGAAACCGGATACTTTCATTTTTCAAATTCCGGTGAATGCACCTGGTATGATTTTGCCGTTGAAGCGATTTCTCTTGCCAAAGAGTTTAATTTTTTACCAAAAGAAAAAAACATCGATATTCAACCTGTAACTTCAGATAAATTCCC
>JAOZNZ010000916.1 GCA_029933535.1 bacterium
AAGGAAAAATTATGGCTAAAAAAGCTTTTGTTACTGGTATTACCGGTCAGGATGGTTCGTATTTAACGGAATTACTCCTCGAAAAAAATTACGAAGTCTATGGCTTAATCAGAAGAAGCTCTTCGTTTAATACTGCAAGACTTGAACACCTTTATAAAGATCCGCATCAAGTTTCCAGACTCCATCTCGAATATGGAAACCTTACCGATGGAACGCGCTTGAGTGAGTTGATTAGAGATATTCATCCTGATGAAATTTATAATCTCGGCACACAATCACATGTTCGCGTTTCATTCGATGAACCCGTATATTCAGTTACTGCAGGCGCTCTCGGAACGTTAAACGTTCTTGAAGGAATTCGTCGTCTTGATCCAATGCCAAAATATTATCAGGCGTCTTCAAGTGAAATGTACGGTCTCGTTCAGGAAGTTCCGCAATCAGAAAAAACTCCTTTCCATCCACGCAGCCCATACGGTTGCGCGAAAGTTTATTCGTACTGGCAAACTGTTAATTACAGAGAAGCCTATGGAATGTATGCCTGTAACGGAATCCTTTTCAATCATGAATCTCCTCGTCGCGGCGAAACTTTCGTGACTAGAAAAATTACCCGCGCGGCAACTAAAATTAAACTCGGACTTCAGGATAAACTTTATCTCGGTAACCTTGACGCTAAACGCGATTGGGGATTCGCCGGTGACTATGTGAAAGCAATGTGGCTTATGCTGCAGCAGGACGAGCCGGAAGATTTTGTTATCGCTACGGGTAAAACTTATTCTGTACGTGAATTTCTCGATGAAGTTTTCGGTCACCTCGATTTAGATTGGCAAAAATATGTCGAAATCGATCCTAGATATTTCCGGCCAAGTGAAGTCGAACTACTGCTAGGCGATCCTGCAAAAGCAAAAGAAAAACTCGGTTGGGAAGCCGAAGTGGATCTCAAAGGCCTTGCTCAAATGATGGTTGACAGCGACATGCAAATCGCTCATGACGAAAAAGCAGTTGCAGATGCCCGCGCCGCAAGAAAGTAAGCCGAAGTCCCCCTTTTAAATGGTACATCCCGAGTATTTCCTCGGGAGTGGGTGGCCGATAGGCCGGGGGATGTTATCCAAGCGCGAGCAATTATCCGTGTTTGAGCAACCTCGCCACCATAATATTCAAACCACCATCAATTGTCAAGTTTCGGTGCCTGGCACCGAAACTTGACAATTAATTACATGTAAGATAAAAAGAGAGAACAATATAATACAATTTCAACTGACAAAAACTGTTTTAATATGATTATTGCACTATGCCGTGACAATCTTCATTCGCCTGCGTCGAACGAAGACTGGTGGAGCGGAAGGGGATCGAACCCTCGACCTCAACGTTGCGAACGTTGCGCTCTCCCAACTGAGCTACCGCCCCAAGTTAATTGAATAATTTGGTGATTTTATGATTTTATGATTTTTCAATCGTTTCAATCGTTTCAATCGTTTCAATCGT
>JAOZNZ010000917.1 GCA_029933535.1 bacterium
TTTTGTTTATGATATGGGTATGAATTATGCCGGAATGGTTCGATTGAAAGTTAAAGGGAAAACCGGTGATAAAATTACTTTCCGCTTCGCTGAACGATTAAATCCAAATGGTACAATCTATACTACAAATCTTCGCGGCGCAAGAGCAACTGATACTTATATATGCAAAGGAAATGATGCCGAAACATGGCAGCCGCGATTCACTTATCACGGATTCCAATATGTTGAAGTAACAGGATATCCCGGAAAGCCCGATATAGATTCAATAACCGGAATAGAAATTACTTCCGCTAATCCTGTTGTTGGAAATTTCGAGTGCGATAACGATATGATTAATCAGTTGTACAAAAATATCTGTCAATCTCAACGCGCTAATTTTATCGATGTGCCTACTGATTGTCCACAGCGGGATGAAAGA
The DNA here is from genome assembly GCA_029933535.1 of bacterium. Classification (GTDB taxonomy): domain Bacteria; phylum Auribacterota; class UBA3054; order UBA3054; family B51-G9; genus B51-G9. The sequence goes on from JAOZNZ010000917.1 coordinate 419, forward strand.
CTTGGCTGGTCAGGTGACGCGCAAATATATATTCGCACGGCATGTATGAACAACGATGTTCAGGATTTCTTTGCTAAATGGCTGCAGGACTATACGGATGCTCAAAAAGGAAACGGGCAGTTCACGTCCATTGCTCCTATTGCAGGCTTTGATTTAGAAGGCGGGCCGGCGTGGTCGGATGCAGGAACTATTTGTCCATGGGTTATTTACGAAATATATGGAGATGTCCGTCTTCTTGAAAGGCAGTATCCATCGATGAAGAGATTTTTAGAATATTGTGAAAAATCATGTGCACCCGGTCCTTTGCCTCCGGAAAAATATCATTGTTTTGGTGACTGGTTGAATATTAATAACGAAACGCCGAAAGATGTAATTTACATGGCTTATTTTGCCTGCAGTGCAAAGATAATGGAAAAAGCAGCACGGGTTCTCAACAAGGATAATGATGAAAAGAAATATAATGTATTATTTGAAAAAATTAAAAAATCTTTTAATAAAAATTTCGTTGACAAAAACGGGAAAATAAAAGGGGATACTCAAACAGATTATGTTCTCGCAATTATTTATGATCTGATGAATAAGGAAAAACAAAAGCTGGCCGGACAGCATCTGGTCGATAAAATAAAATCAAGAAACTGGCATCTCGCAACCGGATTTGTAGGCACAAAAGACCTGATGCTCGCATTAGCTAAAATCGGGAGAAATGATGTTGCTTACAGATTATTAATGAATACAACTTTTCCTTCGTGGGGATTCACAATTGAAAACGGCGCCAGAAGTATCTGGGAACGATGGGACGGCTGGACTCCCTCAAAAGGATTTCAAGATTCCGGTATGAACTCATTCTCCCATTATTCTTTTGGCGCGGTAGGACAATGGATGTTTGAGAACATTGGTGGAATAAAAAATGAAAGCCCTGATTTCAAGAAAATAATAATTGCTCCTGAACCCGGCGGGGAATTGACCTCAGCGAAAGTAAGTTATAATTCAATCCGCGGTGAAATTGTTAGTGACTGGAAAATTATAAATGGAGAAATGATTCTCAATGTTACTGTTCCGGC
>JAOZNZ010000227.1 GCA_029933535.1 bacterium
TGAAATTCTGGAAATAAACAACGCTTTGCGAGCAAACAGAAATGTTGGTGCAGCTTTGAATTCGGATTATAAATGTGATAATAAAGTCATAGAAAAAATTATTCAAGTGACCAACGGGCATGAATTTGTTGTGAATCATATTTCGGTTGATGAAAACACGAATATTAAAAATATTACAAAATTTTTATCCGACACAAAAAACATCTATGATGCCCCTGTAATCCTTGAACTGAAAAAAAATGACGAAAAAACTAACGCAATTATTGACCTGATTAGTAAAATTAATTTTGATGAAAATATTGTTGATTATTCAAAAATTTCATACCAAAGCAGCGTTGCAAGATTTTTTAGAAAATTCGGCGACGCTGCCGTTGAACCTCCTTCAGACATAATAGCCGGAACAACAGGTACCTGGAAATATGTTTTTAAAGTCGGCTGTCAGGGAATAAAAAATAACGGCGGACTAAAGCTGGCATTTCATCATTCTACAAACTGGGAACCTTTTCAGTTTGATAATCCTGAATCTGGAGGATTTGTTTCTGTAATCGGTCCCGACCATGCCGTCTTGGAAAAAAGGTTCACAAAACATGACGCGTGTACTTTTATCCATATTACCGTTACGGATGGTGACTTAAAACCGGATGATGAAGTCACAATTATTATCGGTGACACATTATATGGATCAAAAGGTTCACGATCACAAACTTTTGCTCAGGACGGATTTTCATTTTTCACATTAGTTGACCCGCAAGGTTACGGCAGTTACTTTCAGCATCCCAATCCCCCTTCAATTAATATTAAAGGTGGAAAGGCGGAAAAGATAAAAGTCATAGCTCCTTCAGTCGTGTATATTGATGAAAGTTTTGAAGTAGGTGTTAGAGTGGAAGATTGTCATCATAACGTTGCTGCAGATTATTTTTCAGAGTTCAAAATAAAAATTAACGGAAAAGAATATGATAATCTTCACTGTGAAAGAATAAAAGAAAATGATGCTTTGCTTCGTGTAAAAAATATCGCTTTAGATGAATCAGGTATTTATGTGATTGAAATCTCCGATGAAAATAATATCACAGGAAAAAGTAATAGCGTAAAATGTTCCTCAAATAAAAACGATTATAAAATCTTTTGGGGTGATATCCACTGTCATCTTGGATATATGGACTCGATAGGAACAACAGACAAATTTTATGATTACGCCAAAAATATCTCTTTTCTGGATTTCGTTTCTCATTCAGAACACATGGACAGTTTCAGCTGCGAAAGGCAGGCATCTAATCAGACCCAATGGGACATAATCAGAAAAGATACTGCAGGACATAATGAGCAGGGTAAATTTGTGACTTTGTTGGGTTATGAAAATAGTGAAATATGGGATGCAAATATTTATTTCCCGGATGATAATGCTTCCTGGCATGTGGATAGCTTTGCAAATAAATTGTTCGATTTCGCACGCAAAAACAACGCTATTGTAGTTCCTCACATGACAACTTATCCGCAAAGACAGCGAGGTTACGACTGGGCTAATTACGAAGAAGATGTTGTTCCTGTAGCAGAGATTTATTCTACTCATGGTTCATCTGAATTTTTTGGAGGCGAAATGCCGCTTTCTAATTGCGAACCAGGCGGTTACATTGTTGAAGCTTTGAATAAAGGACACAAACTCGGATTTATCGGTTCGAGTGACGGACACGACTGTATGCCGGGAAATTCTCCATGGGGTAAATATATGAATGGACTAGTTGCTGTTTACGCTAAAGAACTTACCCGCCAGGCAATTTTTGACGCAATTAAAAACAGACGATGCTATGCGACAACTAATGCAAGAATATTAGGTTTTTTTGATATCAACGGAAATATTTCCGGTAGTGAAATAGATTATAATGATAATAAACCTTTAAATATTAAAGTGAAATTCTATGGTACCGATGAAATCGGATTGGTGGAAGTTGTTAAAAATGGAAAAATTATAATTTCAAAACAAGGTACCGGAAGAAATATTGAATTTGAGCTGGAAGATACTCCTGACAAAAAAGGACATAATTATTATTATGTGAGAATGAAGCAAATAGATGGAGAAATGGCTTGGTTAAGCCCGATTTTTGTTAATAATAATTAGACGTTTTATTATTGAATTCATAACATTATTATGATATAATTCTTTAAGAAGATTACTAATAAACCAATAAGAACCATTATGTACATAAAACCTATTAATTCTTCCTCGCCCCTCCTTATTAAGGAAGAGTCACCGAGTGCACCGCGATTCCCGGGGAAAGTAAGGGCGGTAAAGAAAGGAGCACCAAAGGGTGGAGTGATTGTGCTCCTTATTCTGTTCACCGCACTTATCGCAGGATGCTGCAAATGTTTTAAAAAAACGAATATTCCCGTCCTCACAAGCAAAGACAATGTATTGTTAAAAGACGGTAAACCATATAAAGGTATCGGTGTAAACTATTTCGACCCTTTTATCCGTACATTCGACTCCCCTGCAGATACAAATTACCGGGAAGGTTTTAAGGAACTCGCGAAACGAAAAATTCCTTTCGCACGCGTTCCATTTTGCGGTTTCTGGGCAAGCGAGATGAAATCATATTTCGAAAACAAAGAAGAATATTTCAAACGGCTTGATGACGTTGTCGATGCCGCTGAAGAATCTGGTATCGGACTTATCCCATGCGTGTTTTGGTATTACGCCTGTTTTCCTGATTTAGTTGGTGAACCTATGAATCAGTGGGGAAATCCTGAAAGCAAAACTATTGCGTTTATGAAAAAATACACTGAAGAAGTCGTAACCCGCTATAAAAATTCCCCCGCGATCTGGGCATGGGAATTCGGTAACGAATACCTTCTCGAAACAGGCACTTTCCCCGAACACCGACCATGGATTTTACCGCAGTTTGGCACGCCTGCAAATCGAACAGAAGCTGATGACATAACTTTTGATCAAGTACTGGTTGCCTATAAAGAATTCGCGAAAACAGTACGTTCAATCGACAAAAAACGCCTGTTGATAACCGGGGATGCCACTCCGCGACCAAGCGCTTACAATCTCCATCACAATAAAAGTTGGAAAATAGACACAGAAAAAGAAGCAATACAAAATTTAATTGAAGCTACACCGACACCTTATGATTTTATTTCCGTACATTTTTATCAGGAAAATCATGAGCCGCGTTTCGGAATGAAAAAACCGCTTTCCGAGAAAAAAATGTTTGAGTTTTATATGGATGCCGCTAAAAAAGCCGGAAAATTATTGTTTGTTGGTGAGTTCGGTGTATCTTTGGAATCAAAACAACCGGATGAAAAAATCCGTAAACAGGATTTCATGAGAACTGTTGACGCGATAGTTGAAACCGGTGTTCCGCTTTCCGCGCTTTGGGTTTTTGATTTTGTCAATCCTACAAGTAACTCTTTTCATGAGCAGAGAATCATTCGAATCGGCAATAAATTTGAATGGACTTTGGACGTAATTTCCAAAGCAAATAAAAAAATAAATTAATTAATAATAGCCACTAAGGCATCCCGATCCATCGGGATAAACTTCGACACGAAGAAGAAAATAAAAACATTTAGACAAAATAATTAAGAAAGAAAAAAAGAATTTATTGTTTTAATAAAAAAAGATTATAAACAGAATCATTTTGTGACAGAATCATTAAGAAAGAAAGATTTATTGTTTTAATACAATTTAAAATCATAAATCTAAAATCTAAAACAAAGTGATTCTTAGTCCGGGCATTCGCCGGATTCCCAATGTCTTAGTGCCTTAGTGGCGAAATGAATTTATATTATATTAACAAAAGAAAAGAGATTTGGCAGAATCATTGGTGGCAGAATTATTAAGAAAGAAAAAATTTATTGTTTTAATATTAATAAATAAAATAGAATTGTATTTGTATTAAAAAATTATGAACATGAGTACAGTGTTACTTCGTTGCTGCCACAAAAAAGAAATTGTATTTGAATTATCATGAACGCGAGTACGACGTTACTTCGTTGTTGACTCTAATTATTTTGACATAAAAAAAAGAATTGTATTCTTAGTGCCTTCGTGGCAATAAAAAAATAAAAAATATGTTTAAAATCAACTCTCTAATCATAACTCTTTTGGTATGCCTGTTTTTTATGTTAAGTTATACCGGTACGGCGAAAGCAGTAGCCAAACCGGGGCTTTATGTTGAAAACGGTGTCCTGAAAAAAAACGGTAAACCATATCGGGGAATCGGTGTAAACGCTTTTGACATGTTTTATCGCCTGTTGAAAGACCATAACGACACCTCCTACAATACAAGTTTGCAGAAACTCGCAGATGCAAAAATCCCTTTTATCAGATTCATGTGCAGCGGATTCTGGCCTGTCGAAATGCAACTTTATGTTACCAATAAACCTGTGTATTTCAGCTTGATAGATAAAATCGTTGCTGCAGCAGAAGAAAAAAATGTCGGACTTATACCTTCACTCTTCTGGTACTACGCTTGCGTTCCCGATCTGGTTGGCGAACCGATGGATCAACTCGGGAATACTAACAGCGCGACTATAGCATTCATCAAACAATATACCGAAGATGTGGTTACCCGTTATAAAGACTCTCCCGCAATTTGGGGTTGGGAACTCGGTAACGAATACAGCCTTCAAGTCGATTTGCCTAACGCGGCTGACCATCGACCGTGGATTGTTCCCTCACGTGGCACGCCGACGAATCGTACTGAACGCGATGATCTTACATCTACCATGATGCTCGTAGTTTTTGATGAATTTGCAAAAAAGGTACGTGAGTTTGACAATTCCAGAATGATTATCTCTTCAACCTCAATGCCCCGACCTTACGCCTGGCATAATACTTACGAAAATAGTTGGACAAAAGATACCGTCGAGCAGTTTGGTGAAATACTCGCACGGGATAATCCTGATCCGTATGACATATACAATGTTCATGTGTATCCAAATACAAACAACTATTATTCGGGTATGGCAACAAATATTGATGGTGAGATAAAAGTCTCACAGGATTTTGCCATAGCAGCCAAAAAGCCGTTGTTTATTGGCGAATTCGGCGTTTCAAAAGAGTATCCTTTAGATCAGCCCGCAACTTTTAATGAATTAATCAATGCAATAGAAAAATACAAAGTTCCATTGGCAGCTATGTGGGTATATGATTACAGCGGACAAGACGCTGATTGGAATGTTACTTTTGAAAATGACAGATCATACATGCTAGACATTATTACAAATGCAAACGCCAAAATGGAATCATCCAACACAGGTATTCTTTTTGACGACTCCTTTTATGTGACAGACAGCGGAGATGTTAATAATCAATACAATTTAACCGGCAGACAATCCGGTTGGGCAGCTCCGCTTGAATATACTTTGATGCTACAGCCGGGTGACAGTGTTTCCGTTGATAACGCGGGACAATTCACAGAAAAATGCAAATTTGACGCAACAACTTCTGGTGGAACGTCATTCGGCCCTGATCATAATTTTCTTGAATCATCGGAATTTAATGTTGAATTTGAACTTACAAGAACAACAAATAATACCGATTGGACAGGAATAGGGATTGGTAAAAACAACATCACTGAAGCACCGCCATGGGGTGCTTCGGGCTTTAATTTTATGTGCTACCCGAATGGCAGTTATAATACTTACATTGATGGGATATGGACTGCGGGATATAATTTTGCTGAGCTTTCCTCGGATTCAAACAACACGTTAAAAATAAAAATATGTGTTTCGCAATTAGATTTTTCAGGGACTAACGATGCCCAAATCTCCCTTTTTATTAATAATAAACCTTATCCGGTAGGA
>JAOZNZ010000228.1 GCA_029933535.1 bacterium
ACAGCGAGCTTGTGGCAAACTATTAACTATTAACTATTAACTATTAACTATTAACTATTAACCCCCGGCTAACTCCAAACTTTAAACTTTAAACCTTAAACCTTAAACCTTAAACCTTAAACCCCAAACCATAAGCATATTGCTATTAAAAAGCGTTTTTGATATACTGAATATCGCTATAAAATCATTATTGAAAACACTAGCGTAATCTTTTACGCTATGACAACTATATAAAGATAAATAATATGAGTAAAACTATTTTATTGACCGGTGGAACAGGCTTTTTAGGCGGTTACCTAGGATATGAATTCTTGAAAAGAGGTGATCGCGTAATCTATCTTGCAAGAGATCAGCGCGGCAGAAATGGCGGTGATCGCGTTGAAGCTTTGCTTGATGCAATAGATCCTGATTTTCTGAAAAATACGAACTGTTCTTATGAAATCTGGAGCGGAGATGTTACTCAGCCTAATATAGGACAGAATGATGAAACCATTGCTAAATGGTCAGGTAAAGTTGATGAGGTATGGCACTGTGCAGCTGTGTTGCTCTTTCGTGATACTTACGAAACAATAACAGAATCAATCAATATCAACGGAACGGTTAATGTACTTAATATTACAAATAAACTTGGTGTAAAAAGATACCATCATGTTAGTACAGCTTATGTTAGCGGTAAAGCTCCCGGAAAAGTTTTTGAAGGCAATGAAACTCATGATTACGATTTCCGCAATCCGTATGAAAGAACTAAATACGATGCAGAACAGGTAGTTAAAAAGAAAAGTGAACAATATGGTTTGGATACAACTGTATATCGGCCGTCAGTAATTGTTGGAGATACACAAACCGGGAAAACTCTTTCTTTTACCGGATTTTACAATATCGCTAAAATATTTAATCTTATCAGAAAATTGATGGTTAGAGGCATTAAACAAAATGCCGATAAAATGAAAAAAGCAGGAATTTATATGGATGGCAAAAAACTTGTCCTCCCATTAAGATTCCCTTGCAAAAGAGGCGGTACGGTTAATATCGTTCCTATCGATTATGTTGTAGATACAATTATTAAACTTGCAAATACACCGAAATCAATCGGACAAGTTTATCATATAACTCATCCAAACCCTCCGGAAGTGCCTGTACTTATGAGCGGTGGAACGCAGTTGATGGATATTGAAGGCATTAGTTTTGAGGAATGCCCTTATCAGAACGCTCTTGCACTCATGCGTGAAGAAGTGGAAAAATATGCATCTTTCGGTCTCAATATCAGCTTTTGTCTTGAAATTCGTGAGTATATTCATTATTTCTACGGAGAACCTTATTTCGATTTGAGTAATGTATATGATACTTTGGGTGACTCCTTTGTAGCGCCGCCTATTGTAACAAATGAAGTTGTGAAAAAAATCCTTACGTTTGCAGCCGAAAAACAATGGAAAAGCATGATTCCTTAGATAGTCTCTGGAAGAAAGTCTATCGTTCAGGCATTAACAGCTACGTTTATGGAACCAATTAAGAAGATTTTTCTTAACAATTTACGTTTCAGGAATATATTTTTCTGTCTTTTGCTTCCTTTTCTTATTTTTATTTCCGGTTGCAGCACTGAATTGGTTCTGCGAAATGCAAACGTAAATTTAAAACCCAAAGCAACTCTAAGTCCAAAACAATCAACATATTTTATCGATTATATTGAAGTTCCCAGAATGTTTAAAGAAAGAATCGGTAAAAAAAGAAACCATGTCGGTAATTTTCTGGCTTGGGTTTATACCGACCAGAACCATCTTGAAAAATGGTGCGAAAATGAATGGGAAATCTTTTTGAATCGACACGGCAATATTGTTATTCATGATTATGATAAAGCCGATTATATGGTTAAATGCAGCATCATTAATATCTGGACAGAAAAAAAATGGAAATGGAAATATAATGACGAATTCGGTACTCATATTATAATGAATGTCAAAATTACTGAACGCTCAACCGGTAGAAAAGTTTTCAATAAAAATATCAAATATGACTATAATACTGAACGCGCATACGAAAGAAATAATGAAATAGATGATGAACAAATGTTTAATTATTGCTTATCTGTCTGTTTCCAGAATGCTCTTGAAAAAATAAAGTTTGTGTCGCAATAACTTAATTTTATAATCCGGAGGTACTACTATGAAATTTATTAAAAAATTACTCTTTGTCATCGTTATTCTAATCGTTCTAATCGTTATTGGGAGAAACATTATCGTGAGATACGGCGCTCCTCTCGGTGCGCGTGTTGTTGGAATTAAAATGTCTCTCGGTAAGGTTAATATTGGCCTGACTGACGCGCTCATTGGAATTAAGGATATCCAGGTAAAAAATCCCAAAGGATTTCCAAAAGGTAACATGGTAGAAATTAAAGAAATTTATATTGACCCCGTAGTTGCCGGCTTTCTTAAAGATAAAATCCACCTTGTAGAAATCAGGTTCGATCTTGATAATCTTGTGATAATCAAAAATGAAAAAGGAGAGTTTAATTTTAATAAACTTACTCAAGCTAAGAAAAAACAGGACGGAGAACCGGATGAAGAAGAACCGGCTGAAAAAGATGAGAAAAAAAGTAAGAAAAAAGAATTTCAGATCGATTTAATGAAACTTAGACTGGGTACCGTGGTTTATAAAGATTATTCTGATGGCCCTGAACCTAAAATCACTACTTTTAAAATAAATCTCGATGAAGAATATGAAGATATTACTAATCCGGCAATGATCGGCTCGATAATCTTCTCTAAAATAATGATGAATACTTCTCTTAGTAAGCTGACAGGAATAAACATGAGCTCTATCAACGACGCTTTCGACTTCGATGCGGATGATCTAAAGCATCTGCATGAAACTGTCTTAGGTAAAGATACAGTTAATAATATTGGTAAAGGGGCAACAAAAGGCATTAAAAAAGCATCAGATGCTATTAAAAATATTTTTTAACAATCTTTAAGCAGAACAATTATTGATAAAATAATTTTAAGATTTAAGTAATTAAGTAATTAAGTGTTAAGTATTAAGTGTTAAGTAATATCTTATTATATTTATTGGTGTCTATTCGTGTTCATTAGTGGTAAAAAAAGATTTTTTGTGGTTATAAAATGAAAAATATAAAAAAACAAACCAATCTGAAAGATAAATTAGCAGGTATTGTTCACTTTCTGACTTTAGGCATCTGGCATGTTAAAGCAAAAGAACGACCGAAACATGAGTTCTTCCTTATTACTGTCTTGAAAATTATCATTCTTTCACTGAAAGAATTTAATAAAGACTTGTGCCAGTTGAGAGCTTCCGCTCTTACTTACTTTACATTGCTGTCTATCGTTCCCGTACTCGCCCTTTCTTTCGGAATTGCAAAAGGTTTTAATGTTGATACCATACTCAGAGCACGGCTTCTTGATGCGTTTGACGCCAAAATTGTTATCGCGACAAATGTTGTTTCTGATTTTGATGTTGTCACAAATTTCACAAAACAAGTTGATAATCAAAAACCTAAAATGTTCGTTACATATAACTTCGTGAAGACAACTAACGCGTATGATAGAGTTGTTCCGGCAGAAGCAACTAAACAGGAAATAGATGATGATGAATTCGGCTCACAGTATGTCATTTTAGAAAAAGTCCTGAGCTTCGCAAATAGTGCTCTCGAAAATATTAGCGGCGGTATAATCGCGGGTATTGGTATCGCTTTACTTTTCTGGTCGGTTATTAAAGTTCTCGGACAGGTAGAACATTCGTTTAATGCTATCTGGGGAGTAAAAAAAGGCAGGAGTATTGGGAGGAAATTTTCTGATTATCTTTCAGTTATGATTCTAGCTCCTATCTTGCTTGTTATGTCCAACGGTATTAATGTTCTGATTAAAAGCAGATTGAACATAGTGTTTGAACATGTGAAAATACTCTCTGTTTTTGAACCGGCTCTGAAATTGATTTCATATGTTACCATCTGGATTCTTTTCGCTTTTATTTATGTCTTTATGCCTAATACAAAAGTGAAATTCTCGTCAGCTATTATTGCAGGCGTCGTTGCCGGAACAATCTTTAATCTTATGCAATGGTTTTATATTGCATTCCAGGTAGGTGTGGCAAAACAAAGCGCTATTTATGGCAGTTTTGCCGCTTTACCTCTTTTCCTGGTATGGATACAAATTAGTTGGATTATTGTTCTTTACGGCTCTGAACTCGCTTTCGCGTATCAAAATGTTGATACTTATGAATTCGAGCCGGAATCAATGAAAATAAGCTATTCATTTAGAAAATTGCTGGGACTTCTTACAACACAAACCATTATCCAAAGATTTGTTTCAGGGGATAAACCTTTGAGCGACTCGGAACTATCAAAAACACTTGATGTTCCTGTCAGACTTATGAGGGATATTCTTGATAAATTAACTGAAGCAAAAATTATTTGCAGAGTTATTCCGCTTGATAATAAAGCAATTACTTATAATCCCGCTGTTAGTGTGGATAAACTTACCGTAGGATATGTACTTCAAAAAATTGATGGCTATGGAGATGATTCTTTTCCAATGGATGAATCAGATTCATTTCATAAATTATCCAATATCATTTCCAATTTCCAAAATACTATAAAAGCTTCTCCGGATAATATCAAACTCGCTGATGTGTAGTGAATGGAATAATGGATATGGAGTGCAGGAATAAAGACGCGATAGCGGCATTTACTGCGCGGGCGCGAAGCGACCGAAATACTTTTGAGTAATGGAGTAAATTCATTCTGATAGTAAATACATCGGAATGAATTTTCTGACACCCGACACCCGACACCCGACACCTGACACCCGACACCTGACACCTGACATCTTTACTCCTACTGCTCACTGTGCTCACTGCTCACTGCTCACTGCTCACTGCTCACTGCTCACCATTAACTATTAACTAATAACTATTAACTAATAACTGCTCGCACTTGGAACCAGGCATACGCCGGTCAAGAGTGCGGCTTACTTCTTCTGCATCTTTGCCCACGAATCACGCATGGAAACCGTTCGATTAAAAACTAAATTCTCTGAACTGCTGTCCATATCAACACAAAAATACCCGTGTCTCAAAAACTGAAATCTATCACCGGGATCAGCTTTCAGCAAACCCGGCTCAACTTTGCATTCAGTTAAAATTTCAAGTGAATCAGAATTTATTACTTCTGCTAAGTCTTCGGCTGCAGCGGGATTATCAGTTGTAAAAAGATGATCGTACAATCTTACTTCTGCATTAACGGAATGCTCGGCAGAAACCCAGTGCAGTGTTCCTTTAACTTTTCTGCCGTCATCTGACCATCCGCCTTTTGTTTTCGGATCATAAGTGCAATGAATTTCAATGATTTCACCTGTCTTTTCATCTTTTACGACACTTTGACAAGTAACGTAATAAGCATGCTTCAATCGTACTTCTTTGCCGATTGTCAGCCGGAAGAATTTTTTTGGCGGTTCTTCCATAAAATCTGTTTGCTCAATATAAAGTTCCCGGGAAAAAGGAATCTCACGTTTGCCTGCATTCGGATCTTCCGGATTGTTTTCAGCTTCCAGCATTTCTGTCTGATCCTCAGGATAATTGTCAATAATCAGCTTCAATGGCTTTAATACCCCCATAACACGCGTCGCGCGTTTGTTCAAATCCTCGCGGACGCAATGCTCAAGTAAAGCTATGTCTACCGTACTGTCGGTTTTGGCAACACCAACTCTTTCGAGAAAATCTCTGACCGCTTCGGGTGTGTATCCACGACGGCGAATTCCTGCAATTGTCGGCATTCTCGGGTCATCCCATCC
>JAOZNZ010000229.1 GCA_029933535.1 bacterium
GATATCGGTAATTATTCGGCGCCTTATGTGGTTGACTGGGATAGGGACGGCAAACAGGATCTGATTATCGGTGAAGGCTCTTATTCAGCAAATTCTGTATATCTTTACAAAAATGTAGGTTCCTCCGCTAATCCGACTTTTTCTAAAAATCAACGCTATTGGCTTGCTTATGGTTATGGCCGCGAACAACTTGTTCCTGCAGCCGGTGATCTTGATGGTGATGGAGATCTTGATTTAATAGTAGGCGACAGGAAAGGATATGTGTATCTCTATCTTAATGAACCGCACAAAACGTCTGACAAAAAAGAAAAATATCTTTTACAGGACAAAGACCCTATTCTTTTCGGCGATAAAAAAAATCCCGTTGGGAATCTCGTGAGACCGGAATTAACTGATTGGGATGGAGATGGCGATCTTGACATTCTTTTAGGAGCAGCAGACGGTTGTGTTTATGTATCGAAAAACACCGGTACAAAAAAGCAAGCTGTTTTTGGAGAATTAAAACCTGTTTTGTCAACAGATGTTTTAAAAACGTATCTTAAACCGCAGGGGTGGAGAATTATTTCTTCATGGGTAATTGAAACTGCAATACATCCAAACAGTGGAGCTTATCTGCGGCGCATGAGTGAAACTAATGAATTAGGAGAAATAACTACTTTCGCACGGTATGAATTTTTTGATAATTATGCGGGAACCCGGCAATGGCTATGCAGCGCAATGCACCAGCACATACCTTTTGATGCAGGGAAATCATACGATGTTATAGTTGACTGTCGTGCTAAAGGGCTTAGAAAATGTGGTGTGGGATTTGAGCATTATGAAAACGCGTTAGTGTCCAAGGATACAAAAGAGGAAGCATGGCCTCGTCCTATTTTCCCGTTAAAACCGGGAGCAGTATGGCAGGATGTTAAAATGCATGTACGTTTTGACCCTCATTTTAAAGAAAACAGAGCTACATTGAAAGTAATTAATAAATGGCTTCGCATGGAAATTACCGGAAATAAAAATTTGAAATTTGATTTTAAGAATATTTATACACAGTAAATAAATTATTGCAGAATTGATTGATTTATTAATATAATGTCTTACAAAATCATTAGGGACAAAATCATTTTAAAAAAAGAAGTTTTATTGCTTTAATAAATAAAAAAGTATCACTACCGTCCCATAAGAAATATAATTTTTTTGTGACAGAATCATTTGTGACAGAATCATTTTTAAATCAAAATATAAAACTCAAATAATGCTTTTTGAAAAACACCACACAAATCATAGTGCTTATCGATGGTTTGATTGTTATTTTAAAGGCTGTGGTATGACAGTGAAAAGATATAATATTTAAAAAATGATTTTGTCCTAAATGATTTTGTTAATGTTTTTCCATTGCTATGTACAATTCCATTTTGTCAAAATATCTGTTCACTTTTTTTGTTTTGACATTTGGCGTTTCAGCACATCCGGCTATCGGACCTTATCAATCACCGGGCACCCATACACATCCCGGTCCTACAAATGTTCTTGTAATTTATAATTCCGCCTGGCCTGACGAAAATGGGAATGGTATTGGTGATTCCCGGGAAGTTGCTGAATATTATGCTTCCCGCCGCGAAATCCCGACAAATAATTTGCTCGATATTTGTATCACAAATTTTATGGGGCAATATGGTCCGCCTTACGGACCTGCCCGAATGGTAGAGTCGCGAAAACTTTTCAGTACAAATGTAACAATAAGTTACGATATTTTTTACAGTAATATTGTAATTCCTGCCGCGATAAAGCTTGATTCAACAAACAGTCTAACCGGCAATTTATTTAAGGAAGATATTTTATTTATTTGTCCTATTTATGGTATGCCGTATTATGTAGATACGCATTTCAACGATGTGGCTGAGTATCCATTTTACAGTCAAAGATCTTACATGAATACACATCCTGAATTTTCTGCAAGATTAAGAAGTCTTGACTTAATGCTTTGCAATGTTTATCGTCGTTATTATGGCGGAATTGTCTGGACAAATAATTTGCCGAAACCGGGTCGGCCAGTCAATTGTCCTTATGGCTATCCGCCGTACTGGGGAGATGATCAGGTTGAAATTGGCGTACCGACGAACGCAGCAACCGAGGCACGGGTACCGCTTTATTTTGACAAGGCAAACAATCCTGCAACTGCAGAACATTTTTTAAAGTTCCGCGAAGGCGACGGGAATTTCAATTATGAATCCCACGGATTTTTTCTTGTAACAAGAATTGATGCACCAAATGTCCGACTAGCAAAAGGATTGGTTGATAAAGCAATTTACGCTGAACATTATTTAAATAATTGGGCCGGTCATCCGGAACATAAATATTACGCGAAATTATATTGTGGTGACGATCCTGAGTGGATAAATTATTTTATGCGTAACCTTGGTTGTGATGTTAAAAACTGGTTCCTTGGAATCGATCTTCCTGATGAAACTTTATCCGGTGCGCCGATTTCTGTTTTTAATGCAAATGCTGTAAATAATCTGCCGCCCTGGGATGTAACTTATGACAGCCAACCTCGGGAAATCGGTGAGAATGGCAGCAAACCGACCGTTCAGGTTAAAATTTCAGCTATTGGTTCAAATACATTGCAACTCTCTTTCGCGACTTATGAAGATGTCGCGTCATGGATAATTCCCCCGTATGAAAATGGAGGAACACTGCATAATCTTCGTTCAGGTGCTGACATTACTTTATCAGGAACCAACGGCGCGGGACAGGCTTATTATTGGGTGAATTCCACTAACGGTTGTAAAGTAGGGGACATGATGGAAAGTCCTACTGATATTCAATTCCCAATAAAAGACGCGATCTTTTATACAGAATATTATACAATGGACGGCCACAATCAGGCTTCTTATAATTATCGCGATTGCTATCAATGGCTGCCGGGAGCAATTGGCGTTTATAACCAATCGTGGGGTGCATTCGATTTCCGAAGAGTGAAAAATTATCAGTTCTGCGGACCGGCACTCGAACGAGGAATTACTGCATGTGCGGGAACTTTAGCTGAACCTTTGTCAATTGGCATTCCACAAACTCCTCGACTTATGCGAGCATTAAGCATGGGATTTTCGTGGGCGGAAAGTTGTTACAATTCATTATATGTTGGAGAATCGTGGATGACGGTTTTTATCGGTGATCCTTTGTATAATCCTTTCATGCCGATATGGAACAATCAGTTGAGTAACAAAAAAGGTGATTTTATTCCACCTGTTTTTTCTGTTTCAGCAATGAATGGAAATATTACCGCTACTCTCGAAGGAAATTCTGATGAACAACTCGCAGAAGTCGCGCAATTCAAACTTTATGCCGGGTACAGCAGCAATAACTGGAGTATTACTAATGATTATTATAGCTGGCCGTATCCTTCAAGCAATATTTGGATTAACGAGCGAAGTTATAATTATACACGGGAAAAAAGTTGGGAGCTTGTCTCACCGACAAATTGGTTTTATTATGAAGTTATTGCGCGAGATCCTTATGGGAATACAAATTCAAGTGGAATAAATATTTTTTCACCACGGAACACACAGACTACACGGAAAAGCACAAAATAATTTCTTTAACCACGAATAAACACTAATAGACACGAATTAACATAAAATTTATTGACAAAACAATTATTGACAAAACAATTTAAAATTAAATAAAATATATTTTTCTGTAAGATGTATAGTGTTTTCAATCATTCTGCTGTAAATAATTTTGTAAATAAAAAATATTTCAGACACTAATTTTTGGGAATCCGGCGTATGCCTGGACACTAATTCACACTAATAAATACAGATTTTATTTATTGATCAAATATAATTCAATTGTTATAAGAATATTTAATCGTACTCCCCCTAAATCGTACTGCAATAAATTATGAACGTAATTACAACGTAAATTTGTTATAAGTTGGCTTTTCAATCATATCAATCATATCAATCATATCAATCATATCAATCGTTAAATATCTCATTTTACCGTCCATGATTTTTCTACTATCAGTTTTTCTTTTTCGAAGATTTTCCCGATAAATTTATCACCTGAATTAATAGGGCCAACACCTTTAGGCGTTCCGCTCATCATTAGATCACCGTCCTCAAATGAAATGAAGTTTTTAATTTCGTTTAATATTTGATTCGGTTTATTAATCATTAAATCGCAGCCGCCGTGTTGAACTAAGTTGTCATTTATATATAGTTCCAATCTCAAGTCATTAATATTGCCGTTAAAAGATACAAACTCACTAAAAACGGCAGCTTTATCAAAAGCTTTTGAACGTTCCCACGGTAACCCATTAGCTTTTAATTCTGATTGGACTTCTCTTTTTGTAAGGTCTAAACCAAACCCAACGGCTTTTAATTCACCGGATTGGATTAAGAAAGATATTTCTCCTTCGTAATGAATAACGTCATATTCGTTTGAATAAACATCGTTTGATATAGAAGAATTAGGTTTGATGAAAATAACAGGTTCTTTTGGAATTTCATCATTAAGTTCCTCTATATGCTCGATATAATTTTTACCTATACAAACGATTTTAGAAGGATAAATATTTTCATCATTTAATTTAACAGCTTTCATTTTCACTCACTTTTTTGACACTAGAATTATTTTATCTTCTTTAGTTGTAATCACACATAAAAACCGGTATTCTTTACCATAACATGCTTCGTAATAATGATTTATTCCGGCAGGGATGTAAATAAAATCACCTTGTTTTGCGTGATAAACTTCATTGCCAACTATAACTTTTGCTTCACCACTAAGTACATATTGTTGATGATATATCTCATTTGTGTGATTTGGTATACTCCCACCTGGTTGTATTGTAACTTTTCTAACTATGAAATCTTTTTCATTTTCCGGTGAAAGAACAGCCATAGCAGCTTTATCGGTTTTGGGCATTTCATTTTCTTTATAATCGTTGCTGTTTTTGCAATACATTTTTAATCCTTTGTTTTCATTAAATGATTTTGTTATAATTCATCAAAACTCCTGGTTATTGATTGTTTATTAGGATAGAATTGCATTTTGCACTTGGCTCCGCTAATTTCAAAAGTTATTTTACGGCCGAGAGGCTGGAGTTTTTTAAGAGGGAATTTGATTTCAGTGTGCCATTCTATGCTTCCATTTGCGTAATTGAAAGAAATTACAGCAACACTAATACCATACTCACCTCTAACATAATTCAATACTTTTGATTTATCAGCCAAACTAGAAAATGGCCAGGAATATGCCGTTCCGTCCGACAAGATGCTAACATTTATAACGGTATTATTATCTGATAGAACTTTCAAAGAAAAATAGTCTATTGGCTCTTTCGCCTCCTTAGCTTGAAAAGATTTTTTGTTTAAATTAGTTGAACAAATAGCTCCCAAAAAGTATGGGGAAATCCTTTTTCCGAAATCAGTGCGATAATCAGTTTCAATTGACAGATATAACCAGTCGGCATCATACATACATTCTACATAATGACGGTCATACGTTTTTTTACCAATTTTATATCGTATAGATGAGCCGCGATTACATGCCACCCATTCATTAGGATTTTGTTCAGAATCAATAAGCACTTTGTTTTTGGTGAAGTAGCATGCGATCGGAGTACCAATAGGAATAGGTTGTGAAGAATGCTCTGTGCATCCTGCGAGTAAGCAGAAAATTATGCATAACAAAATGCGTGAATTTATATTAATCATGTTTTTTTCTCGTATTATAGTACTTGTTATTTGCAATTTTTTTACCACGGAATACACAGAACACACGGAAAATAATTTTAAATT
>JAOZNZ010000918.1 GCA_029933535.1 bacterium
ACCCGGACGCTCATACCAATAAACAGTTGTAGCGACAGAAACCTTAGTATTAACTTGATGCCACATTTCGAGATTAAACTTTATTGATTTATCAAAAGTAAATGCGTCAAGAAAATGAAAGCGTGAAACACAAGTATGCCCAAAATTTCCCGGACCGTCCGCACGAACCTGATTATGATACGCGTGCATAAACAGTGCGTTCCAGCAATATGAATACCCATAATAATCTTCGGTTCCCGTGCCGAAAATGCTCGGGAATTTTTCACCGTCAATATATACTTTTTCATCACCTTCGCCCCACCAATTTGGAACAGGATTACTTATTTGATACATATTTCCAACGTATTTTCCTTTGCCTTCACACTCAAATAAGTTGAATTCGCTTATCGGGCGCGTTTTGTAATCATACCATACTTTCCATTTTGCGCAAAAGTATTGCGATTGTTTCGACCATTTAGACGGCATAGTCAAAATTTTGTATGACAGTTTAACTTCATTTGTTGTTGTATTTATAATTTTAATGCTACATTTATTTTTATACGGCATTAAAAAATGACAATACATTGTTCCATCGTCAAGAACTCCAAGCGGCAACGATTTATATTTGTTAAGCCCCGGCGCAGTTCCAAAAAAATCACCAAGAGGTGCTTGAACTGCAGGTTCTTTCATATCATCAAAAGAAATTTCGAGCAGGCATCCGCGTAACGTTTTTTCCAAATCACCATTTACAACTTTGCATTCAAAGTTGTAAATGATTTTGTTACCTTTTTTATTTTTGTTAACTGGTATTTTGAATGATTTACCTGGTTTTATAAGAGGTGTTGCCGATGTAGTATTATGATCACTTGGATTGATCTGCAATTTTTCCGGTGATTTCAGGGAATTATTAATTTTTTTTACAAGTTCTGATTTTTCTTTCAAATTCTTAAGAGTAAAAGTTTCAACATTAACATTTCCTTTATAAACGCGACAATTAACTTGATAATAAACTTTTTTAGTAGTAGAGGTTATTTTGCAGCGCTGTGCAAACGGAATCGGCATATACGAATTCCCTCCCATACCGTAGATACCGGCTATCGGAGGAAAAAAGAATTTACTTTTCCCATAAAGCATATCATACATCGGCATTTCAATTTCCGGTTCCTTTGCGTTATCTAAGTAAACTCTAATCGTTCCCTGAGGAAATGCCGACCAAATTCTTACAATAGCGCCGGGACCGTTCACATCAGCCATAACATATTCAACGCGCCCTTTATTTGTTTCAATGCGAACATATCTACCAATATCGGAGTTCGCATACCAACCTGAAGGATTTTTTTTCTTAGGGTCTGTAGATCTCCTGTCATAACTAGAGAATTGAATACATTTATAATTTGGCTTCGGAGTCTCCATTAATTTTTGAAAATCAGTCATTTCATTCAAAAGAGAAGACAAAGTAATTTTTTGCACTTGATTTTTAATTTTGTCTGGCGTG
>JAOZNZ010000230.1 GCA_029933535.1 bacterium
AAAAAAATTTGCGTGGTGATTATGCTGTAGATATTTATTATTGTAAAGGTGATAAAAAGGAAACTTATCAACCTCGATTTACGTTTCACGGTTTCCAATATCTCGAAATCACCGGCGCTTCTAAAAAACCTTCCGCAAAAGATGTAACAGCAATGTTCATCAGCAGCGACACACCGCACGTTGGAAAATTCGAGTCTTCAAATAAAATGATAAATAAATTATTCAGTAATATTTATCATACTCAGAGAATGAACTTTGTTGATATTCCTACCGACTGTCCGCAAAGGGATGAGCGTCTCGGATGGACAGGTGACGCGCAGGTTTATATTCGTACAGCGGCCATGATCACTGATGTACAAAAGTTTTTCGAGAAATGGCTTGTTGAGTTGGAAATTAGTCAATATTCAAACGGTGATTATCCGGCTGTTGCTCCTGCGTTACTTGATCCCGGCAGCGGTCCTGCCTGGGCGGAAGCCGGAATAGTATGTCCGTGGGAAATTTATGATTTTTACAATGATAAAAAAGTTCTTGAGAATCAATATGACTCGATGACAAAATTCATTAATTTTATGATAAAACAATCGGGCAGGAATTTTCTACCCCCAAAACAATATCACTGTTACGGTGATTGGTTAAGTCATAACGCTGACACACCTAACGACGTAATTTATACAGCTTATTATGCTTACAGTGCGGATTTGATGTCAAAAATTGCACAGGTTCTCGGCAAGAAATCTGATGCTAAAAAATACACGAAATTATTCGGGGATATTAAAACCGCATTTAATAAAGCTTACATCGATAAAAATTATATAATAAAAGGCGATACGCAAACTTGTTACATTCTTGCAATTGTTAACAATCTTGTTGACGGTGAAGCTAAAAATAAAGCCGCGGAATATTTAATTGAAAAAATCGAGGAGCGGAATAATCATCTCTCAACAGGTTTTGTGGGCACAAAAGATATTATGACCGCATTGGAAAAAATCGGTAGAAATGATGTCGCGTATAAACTTTTGCTTAATGACACTTATCCTTCATGGGGATTCTCAGTTAAACATGGCGCAACATCAATTTGGGAACGATGGAACGGTTGGACGCCTGACCAGGGATTCGGCGATGCCGGTATGAATTCATTTGCTCATTATGCTTATGGAGCTGTATATTTATGGATATCGGAAAACATTGGCGGAATAAAATCTTCCGCACCGGGTTTTAAGAAAATTATCATTAAACCCGTTCCAGGGGGTGATATAACAAAATCAAAATGCGAATATAAATCTATAAACGGTATAATTTCTACCGACTGGAAACTTAATAAAAATAAATTTTCACTTGATGTTGAGATTCCCGTAAACACAACAGCAAAAATTTATGTTCCCGCTGGAAAATCGACTAATGTAAAAGAAAGCGGGAAACAAGCGTTGCGGGTTAAGGGAATGAAATTTACAGGTATGGAAGATGGGTATGCTGTTTTTGATGTTGGCTCGGGTTTTTATAAGTTTGAAATTTGACTTTATAAACACTCAATATTTAATTTGTACTTTGTATTTTGTGCTTTGTGCTTTAATATGGGAGTTATGGGAATTATGGGAGATATGGGGAGTTCAACTTCTAAAATCGTTAATCGACATTCGATATTCGATTTGGGCTTTGTACTTTAAATTCCCCTCCTTACTAATGTGGTACATCCCGAGTATTCACCTCGGGAAGGGGTGCCCGCAGGGCGGGGTGGTTCTTAACTTTTAACTTTTGACCTTTGACCTTATGTAATTATTATGAAAACTAAAGCTAAAATAGGACTCTTCGGTATTGGTCTTTATACATATTGGGATCAATTTGACGGTTTAAAAGATAAACTGATTCAATATCAAAATCAAATCAAATCTAAAATTGAAGCGTTTGAAGTCGATGTGGTTGATGTAGGATTAATCGATAATCCAATTGACGCGCGATCAGCCGCGAATACTCTTGCATCGAATCAGGTAGACATAATTTTTCTTTATGTTTCTACTTACGCGCTTAGTCATACAGTTTTACCTGTTGTACAGAAAGCTCATTGTCCCGTTGTTGTTCTTAATATGCAGCCGGTAAAATCTATTGACTTTGATAAATTCAACTCTATTGGTGATAGAGGAATTATGACAGGCGAATGGCTGGCAAATTGTCAGGCATGCAGCGCACCGGAAATTGCATGCGTATTTAATCGCGCCGGCATTAAGTTTCACCTTGTTACCGGATGGCTTGATGATGATTCTGCATGGCAGGAAATCCATGACTGGGTTGATGCTGCTAATGTTGCAGCCGCAATAAGAAACAATCGTGTCGGTGTTTTGGGCCATTATTACTGTGGGATGCTTGATGTTTACAGCGATTTAACACAGCAGTCCTCCACTTTTGGTAATCATTTTGAATTACTTGAAATGTGCGAACTAAATCAGTATCGTGAAAACGTGACTGAAGAACAGGTCGATGATAAAGTCAAACAATTCTACAAAGAATTTATTGTTGATGAAGAATGCAGTGAATATGAACTCCGCCGCGCGGCAAAGACATCCGTTGCACTAGACATTCTCATAGAGAAAAATCAGCTTGGTTCAATGGCTTATTATTATGACAGCGTTGATGGAAATAAATATCAGGATATTATTACTTCTGTAATCGCTGGAAATACTTTGCTTACTGCACATCACATCCCAATCGCCGGCGAGTGTGAAATTAAAAATGTTCAGGCGATGAAAATCATGGACGAATTCGGCGTTGGCGGTTCCTTTTCAGAACTCTACGCGATGGACTTTGATGAAGATATAATTATGTTCGGACATGATGGTCCCGCACATTTTGCAATTGCGGAAGACAAGGTCAAACTCGTTCCCCTATCCGTCTATCATGGTAAACCCGGCAAAGGGTTATCAATTCAAATGCGGGTGAAAAACGGTCCTGTTACTTTGCTCGCCGTTGTTCAGGACGGCAGCAGAAAACTCAAATTGCTTGTGGCGGAAGGTGAATCAGTTCCGGGACCGATCTTTGAGATTGGCAATACAAACAGTCGATACAAATTCGATATGCCTGCCAAAGAATTTATGAATAAATGGTGTATGGCGGGACCGGCACATCATTGTGCCATCGGCACTGGTCATATAAGTGGCAAGCTAGAAAAACTTGCCGCAATATTTGATATGGAGGTTATTAAGATTTGAAATTTGACGTTGGACGTTGGACATTTGACGTTTGACGCTTGATACTGGATACTGGATACTGGATGTTGAATAAATTTCCCTCTTGAGCAGAATGTCCCGGTCGAAGCATCGGGAAGGACCACGCTACACCGCGTGGTAAAGTGGCGCGCTTGCCCCGCGTTTGGGCGGGGAAGCGCCGGGGTGTGTTAAGAAGGGCGTTTTGGAAATTCGAGTACGTTATTTCGACTTTTTAACCCGGCGTATGTCTGGGCAAAATAACTGATAAACATAAATATATTTGCGAAAAGTTTGCAAATCAATTTTGGATAAACAACCCACTTCGGGTCGAAGTGGGGTACTTTGTCTGCAAACTATTAACTATTAACTATTAACTATTAACTATTAACTTTTAACTTTTAACTATTAACTATTAACTATTAACTATTAACTATTAACTATTAACTATTAACTTTTAACTTTTAACTTTTAACCTTTGACTTTCATATATTTACTATGAAATTTTTTCTATTATCATTATTTCTTGCATCGCAGATTATTGCATCGCAAATTATTTTTAAAGATAATTTTACGGTTACAGGCAGCGGTGATGTTAATTTCCAATACGAAACTATCGGCAGACAGACCGGTTCGGAAGCGCCAATTAATTACTCCCACGCGAACGGTCCGTCAACAGTAACAAGCACCGGAGAGAACGCGGGAAAATGTTTTATGGATGGGACACCGATTGCTTCATGGTTATCTCCCGGCGGGAATTTCAATCAATCCGCGGATTTTTCAATTGAATTTGAATTAACACGACGAATACCTGCCGACAAAAATCAATTTGTTTCCTTTGGTAAAAATAATATATATCAGCCTGCGAACAGCGCCGATCCCGGCATGGGGGTAGTTTTTTTTGAAAACGGCTGGTATCAGGTATTTAATTCAAACACTATAGTTTGCAGCAGACATTATTCAGAACTTGAAGCTGCATCCAATCCTTCTCTTGAAATACAAATTGTAGTTTCTAATTCGACTTACGTAACTATGTTTATCAATGGAACTCAGTATCCGGTAAATAATTCCGGTACTGATGATTACATTTACGAATATGCCGGTGGATTTGAGAATAATTATATAACCTTCATTTCCATTGATACAGATGTTACTATTGATGATTTCACAATTTTGGACAATAAAGAATACAGGTTTAATGATAACAGGTTTCAATTTGTAAAAACAGACTCTGAAATTAATGGTTCTTTGTCTTTTACAAATATAAGCTTTCCAAATGGTGGAGATTTAATGTGCTATGACAGTAATCCTGTTATTCCGGGCCACAATATTTATGCACCGGATTTCATCCGCGTGTCAAATTTCTGGAGATGCTTTAGCGGTGGCTGGCTGGTGCCCGGGCAGGTAAATGACAATATTTATATTTGCGACAGTCCTTCTTTGAATCTTGAAGGTCCGTGGCCGACGCCTCAATATCTTATTACGCAAGGAACATACAATCATGCTAACGACCCTTCTGTAGCAATTTACAACGGAACATGGTATATGGTTTATTCCGCAGCGCCATATCCCGGCACCGGAAATGAAACGATTAATTATTCAACATCCCCTGATGGAATTAATTGGACTCCAAATGTTGCCACTCCAACTACCGCTTTAACAATTGCCGATATTTACAACATTGCTGATGCAGAAATAACAGATGTTGCAAGGCCATCTATCGTTTTCACTCCCGAGTGTGTGAAGCTCTGGTTTGACGGTTTTTTGACTAACGATGGCGGCAGAAGCGCTGAAGTTTATCTTGCGGAAGCAGATTATTCAGATTTAACATATTTTGTTGTAAAAAAAAGATATGGACATTCCGGCGGAGCGATTACGTTTATAGAGCCTGATGTTGCATTACGAGCTGACGGAACTTATTTTGCAGCTTACAATCATCTTTTCAAAGAAATACGTTATGCGACAAGCACTGATGGTTTTAATTTTACTGAAATTAAAACAAGCCCGGTTATAAAAGCGTCTAATCCCGATTGTGTTTTCCCCGGTGTAAACAATCCCGGCTTATTCTATGATGATATAAATGACGAAATTTATGGAATGGCTTTTGGTATGACCTCAAACACAGTTGTCCCGGTTGACAACAAAATTGGTATCGGTTATATGCAATATGTTATTCAAGCGTTTGATACCAACAACATGATATGGCGGGTAGTTAATTCCGGCGCTCCTTATGCAACTTTACAATCCGCAAATTCCGTTGCCGGCAATTTTTCAAAATTTCAACTCGTTCATCCGGTTACTCAACAAGTTCTTTACGAACAGAATGTTACCGCTGCGAAAAATGAGATATGGCAGCTTCAGCTCACACCATTCTCTTCCCATTCATGGAGCAATAATGCGGATTCATTAATAAGCGATGCAAAAACTTACACACATAAAATTAATTTAAACAGCGGTTCTGCTGTTACTATAAATAACATTACTTTTCCGGTTTCCGCGTCGGGTACTCTTTCGGGAAATAACTGGTTACTTAATGTAGATAATACTAACGGCGGATTCGGATGGATTGAAGGAATGAAAGGGAATAATTTATCAGG
>JAOZNZ010000231.1 GCA_029933535.1 bacterium
ACTCCTTATCATCATAAAAAAGCATCATATACTGATTGAATTCAATGAAATCTCTGCCAAATGCAAAAGGTCCCCGAATAAATAATTCTAACGGATAATCCCGATTCTTATACTCTTTTACAAGCTCATCCCAGTTTGCAGGATATCTTTCCGGACTGTAGGGATTCATTCTTTCTTTAATATCATAAAAATCTTCCCGGCTTTTTATCGGGAATTCAAGATAATGCGGCATTGCTGATGAATTTTTGAATTCTTTCTTCAAACAGTTCTGCTCATCGCGAACAAGAATCCATTCATCCGTTTCTTCTAAAATTTGACGTTTGAATGCAGGAACAAAATTGAAATCTATTGGAACTTTATGGATGTCAAAAAGTCCGAAATGTTCAAATATATCCTTGTTCTTTGGAACAATATTTTCCCAGGCATCTATTGTTTCAGGCCAAAAACCCATAAATTCAGTGAAAGGAAAATCTTTCACTTGTTTAAAATTCATTACTTCTAAAAATTTTTCTCGTGTTGTCATTGTAGTATAAGGTTTGTTAGTTTATTTACGTTTGTTAGTTGTTTTCAAAATTATATCAAAAGAAAATAGGAATTTCAATTAGCTTGGCAAAAAATTCGCTTATAATGTATAATATATCATTTGATAAATTATTAACGACTCACGCTTCGCCCCATGGAAAGTGAAACTATTCCATCAGGGACTTGACGACTCACAACTTAACTATTAACGATTAACGATTAACGATTAAATGCTCATCTTCCTTCCATTCGCTTTCTTGTTCGGTGCGTGCGTGGGATCATTCCTGAACGTGCTGATTATTCGCCTGCCGCTAGATGAATCTATCTGGCGCCGGAATTCTCATTGTACTTCCTGCGGTAATCCCATAGAAGTTTATGATAACATCCCGATTTTAAGTTATCTTATTCTTGGAGGAAAATGTAGGAAATGCGGTGCTAAATTTTCTTCTCAATATTTCTGGGTTGAACTTATTACTGCACTGTGTTTCGCGCTAACTTTCTATTTTAGATGCGGTGACCTGGTTGCTCCCCTTGCTAAAGGAGAATATCCTTCATGGGAAATTATCAGATTGACTGTTATTCCCTGGCTTACAGATGTTTCTCTGATAAGCCTTCTTATCGCGATAACTTGGGTTGACGCTATTCACATGATTATTCCTCTTGAGTTAAGCGTATCCGGATTTGTTATTGGATTACTACTCACAACTATCATTTGTCCGGAATTAAGAGGGGTAAGTACTATTCCTTCCGCAATGATAGAAGCCGGTAAAGCTGTTGCTATCGGCGGTGGAATGTTATGGAGTGTCAGATGGGCAGGCACCAAAGTTTTCAAACGTGAAGCTATGGGAATGGGTGATGTGCATCTGATAATTATGCTTGCAATGTTTTTAAACTGGCAGGCTATTTTACTTACTATCTTCCTATCTGCTTTTGCAGGAAGTATCGGCGGAACAATCGCAAAACTTTTGCAGAGAAAAACTCATTGGCGTTTCGAAATACCTTATGGACCTTACATTGCTGTCGGAGCGATAGTAGCGTATTTTTGGGGAGCGAAAATAATTGTGTGGTATTTAAGTTTCTATCAAATTTGAGAAGAAGAAGTTTTTGCCCACGGAACACACAGAAAGACACGGAAAATACAAAAAACAAATTTTAACCATAACTTGTCCCGAGGCCGAAGGTGCTCGTGGATAAGGCACATAAGAACACAGTAGTGAAGTTATAAATTTATTTTAATTTCTCTTTATATTTCCGTGTATTCCGTGTATTCCGTGTATTCCGTGTGTTCCGTGGGCATAAAAAAATGTTCCACGAAATCCACCCCGCATACGCCGACCGCTTCGCGAAATCCAAAATCATAAATCCAAAATCATAAATATATTCATTCCCAATGTGCTTTTTTCAAGAAAAAAGTAACGATCAGCCAGACTATTATTGCGGTTAATGCAATGAAAAACACCTGTATTCCTCCTGCAACAGCAATCAAAGGTATCGCCATACTTGTCCATAATCCCCCGCCCATAAATGGTTCATGAAGAATTTGTTTACACGCGAAAGCATCAGCAGCGGGAGTTTCATAATCGGGATCAACGACTCTTAAGAGCAGAAGACCGGTAGCGGTAACACCCATTGACTGGCCCATTTCAGCGATTGCACGTTCGAACCATGCTTCTTTAAAAACGCGTTTAGCGAGATAAACGACGCAGAAGACATTCCATAAGATCCCTGCTGCGACAAGAATAAGTAAAGGAATAATTCCTGCCATAATGACGTCAAGTTTAATTGTTGCTATAGCCGCTACAACCAAGAAATCGAGCGCGCTATTTTGGATTCGCATAGTAATTCCATGATCGATTAAATTATATTTATCATATTTATCTTCACACCATTGAATAATGAGACCGCCAAGCATGCAAAGTGGAAACAATGGAAAGCTGCTGAGTAATTTATGTTGCGCAAGAAAAGGAATCAGCGATTCAAAAAGAGTAAGTCCCTGCTTGAGAATTATACCAACAAAAATTGCCAGACCGACAACAACAATATGCAAAGTGAAAGTTTCGATTGCATCGGAGGAAACAGTTAATTTTCCCGCGGAAGGTCGACGATCAACCGAAATTACAGCAATAGCATCATCTTCGGGAAAAGGCGATGGAGTATTTTTTTTGGCAACATATCCGCGTCGAACGGCCCAATTAACCAGTATCATGCCTACAATAATAGCGGAAATGATTCCCATAGTAGCACTTGCAAGCGCGAAATCTTTTCCTTCCGCCCAACCCCGCTCAACAAATACGGGTCCCATGCCTGCTGCAGTACCATGACCGCCTTCGAATCCGACCGGTAAGATTCCGCCGAACATTTCAGGCAGGTTAAAGAATTTACCGAGGAAAAAAACTACAAGTCCAATACCAACAACATACTGTCCCCAGGCAACGATTTGTCCGTAGCATAGTTGAGTTCCGGCGCGTTTCCATAATGATGTCATCTTTGGGAGTTTCATTCCGAGAAACAGGCATGCGAAAACGACATTAATAAGTAAAGAAGGAAATTTTGACCATACGGAAGTAAAAGATGCAGGGATGTTTATATTTGAATAATGGGCGGTTTGCAGAATAACCAGTCCAATAACGCCTGCAATAACGCTTGACGGAAGGTAAAGTTTCTGCATAAGTTTGAATTTCATTCTTACCAGGTGTCCGACACCAAGTAACAGGCATAAGATAATGAAAGAGAGCATGGGAGTAGTTAAAGGTTAAAGGTTAAAGGTTGAAATAAATCGGTTTAATTTCTAATTGACCTAATTTCTAATTAACCTAAATAATGACCAAAAAGAAGAAATAAACAAATTTGGTTTTTTCTTATTATTGGACATTGGGATATGATTAGGTCAATTAGGTCAATTAGGTCAATTAGGTCAATTAGGTCAATTAGGTCAATTAGAAATTAGGTTAATTTATTAAGTCGCCGTTAAATCCATCAGGCAGCAGTTCGGATATTTTTTTTATTTTATATTCTCCATTCATTTTTGCCATTATGACATCGATTTCAGCACCGAATTCATAAATAAACTGTCTGCAAATTCCACATGGAACCGCGAAATTATTTTCATCATAAACTATTGCTATAGCTTTTATACTGCGTTCTCCGGAAGAAACGGCATTACAGATGGCCACACGTTCAGCGCAAATTGTACCGCCATAAGAAGCGTTTTCGACATTACAGCCGGTATAAACATTATCGTTTTGAGTAATTACCGCAGCGCCGACTTTAAATTTTGAGTAAGGAGCGTAAGCATTTTCACGAGCATTAATTGCTTCATTGATTAAATTATTGATATTCATTGTATTTTGCGGTTAATTTTATGGGAGATATGGGAGATATGGGAGATATGTGTTTCGCCTTATGGCGAAACGTTCACCAATCCCGGCTTTTTTTGGCGACAGAGTCGCCACATAACTCCCATAATTCCCATATCTCCCATGATTATCTTTTAGAAAGATAATTTGATTATATTATAACGAAAAGCCTTATAGTTGTAAATGTATTTTATATCTTTGACAAATAGATATTAAAAAAAGTCACAAAATTAAAAAATGGGAAGGTGAGAAAAAAATGGCTCCGCGGGTTGGATTCGAACCAACAACCAAGTGGTTAACAGCCACCTACTCTGCCATTGAGCTACCGCGGAATGAAGTACTTTTAAGTACGGCAAAGATTATACAAAAAACGGTTTATGTTGTCAAGTGTATAACTTTGGTTGGCACCTCACATGGAGATTTCTTATCTTTCTTTCAATTCGGGGAATTTTTCGCGGACTGTTTTGATAAAATGTTCAGCTGCAGCATCCCAGGTAAAATTATCCGACCATTTTTTTGCTTCAATCGACATTTTTTGTAGTCTGTCAGGATTATTTATAAGATTAATGATGTTTTCAGCCAATTTTTTGTTGTCATTTAGCGGTGAAAGTATTCCGGTTTTGTTGTTCACAATAGAATCACGTAATCCGGGAACGTCTGAGCCTATTACAGGCGTTCCGGCGGCATTAGCTTCAATAACAACTATCCCCCACCCTTCCATCAAGCTCATAATAACGAAGAGCCATGCACTCCCCATCAATTCAACTTTTTTTTCTTCGCTAACTCTCCCGTGAAAGATAATTTTATCGTTTAACTTTTTATCTTCAACATATTTTTTTAATGCTTCTTCATGATCACCGCAACCTGCAATTTGTAAAGTTACATTTGGGATAGCATCAATAACCATTGGCATAGCATCGATAATAGCTTCTAGGTTTTTATATTTTTTCAATCTACCGATATAAAGGAGAGAAGGGTTCAAACTTTTAGGAATATTTATATTAAACAAATCCTGATCGATCCCGCTATATAAGAACTCGACTTTATTTTTATCATAGCCGATATTGACTAAATCAGTTTTAGTGCTTGGAGAGATAACATAGATTGGAGTATTTTTATAATTAACGGGGATTCTTTTTTCTTTTAAATAGACATAAAGAGATAGCGGAAACGGGAGTTCGGTGAACATAGATTTCCCGTGGATATGCATCAAAGCTCCAACCAAAGGTTTCTTGATATACGCGGGAGTATTGAGGGGGATTTTAGTCATATAATCAACGACGAGATCAAAATCAATATTTGCCAGTTTCTTTTTGTAAAAACTTTTAAACTGCTTATCAAAAAGATAACGGTTGCCTACTCGAACAACTTTGATTCCGTCAATCATTTCCTCTTTCGGAGCGTCTTTGTAAAGGTGAGCAACAAGAGTTACCGAATGTCCCATATCGGCGATACGTTTAAAAATTTCGTGCATATGAAGTTCAGCACCGCCTGCCTCGGGATTTTTAATACACCGCCAATTTATGAGTAAAATTTTCATATTTTTAAAACAATGATTTTTTTGTTTGGTTTAATGGACCTAATGGACCTGATGGAGTAAGACTCCACAGGGCGAAGTGGACATTAATCCAAATTGAAATCCCCCGCCCCCCCTTTAAAAAAGGGGGACTTAAACCAGTAATCCAGTTCCCCTCCTTACCAAGGAGGGGTGCCCGTAGGGTGGGGTGGTTCCCCAATCATCAATCCATTATTCCATTATTCCATTCCGCCACGACAGATCTTCGACAACTATTAACTATTAACTATTAATTATTAACTATTAACCCCGCCTATGGCTGGGCAAGCTGCTCGCGCTGGGATAACATCCCCCGGCCTATCGGCCACCCCCTTCAAAAGGGG
>JAOZNZ010000232.1 GCA_029933535.1 bacterium
TATGAGTAATGTTAACTTTTAACTTTAAATTACCACATGAGAAAAAACAAAAAAAGAGCCTTAACCGATGCCAACTTCAACAAATGGAGTAAGTATCCTAGCAAAGATATAACAACTTCTCATGTGTGATTTGTGTCTTAGATCCTTAGTGGCTAATTAAAAATCAAAGCATTTGGCAGAATAGAGTAACAAAAGCATCTTGCTTTTGATTTTTTTAATAATAAATTATATTAATTAGTGTTTATTTGTGTTCATTCCCCGATACGCTATGCTATTGGGATAAGAAACATAAGAAAACATATGGGACTTAAAAAAACACTGTATATTAGATAAAATATTATACGCAAAAAGCCCCGAACGCTAAGCAGCTCGAGGCTTTATCTGCCACTTGGAATATTAAGTTTGTTTGCGGCTAATATAACTAAAGATTAAAGACTATAATAAAAGAGCTATTCCAATTCCCGCCATTACTGTTACTATAAAATCAGCTTTGCTTTCATCCATTGGCCGTCCTTTCATAGTGCCACTCGCGTAATCTATACAAATTCCTGAAACTGTATGATTTATTCTCTTTAAATTCCATTCTATCGATTCATCACATTCAACATTATAGCTTTTTGGATCAGATATATCAATACATTCTTTGATGAATTTATACGTATTATTATCGAGTATTTCACTTTTAATAATTCTCAATCGATGGATTCCACTTTTCGTACCAACATGCACATCCCCATTTACGAAGTTTATACATTCCCATGGTGAACCTCTATATTGAAATCCGTCTTTCTCTATTGGACCCTCTGTTCCACTTGCTGGCACTGGTGGATCTTCTCCGCCAAATTTTGTTACTAATGCATCTGCAATTATCTGTGCAGTTCCATTCAATCCTGGAATTGTAGGCTCAAATCCAGCTTTACAAATAGCACATTGTAAAATCATTGATATTACACTTACTAATACTAATATTTTTTTCATTTCTATTACTCCGGTTAAATTAAAAGTTTTGGTTATTACTTGTTTTGAATCATAAACACCTCCTGTTCGGGGTTAATAAGAATCATTTCGCAAGAACGCCATAGCTTTGTGACACAGTATGTTTACATTTAATTCTTTTTTTTAGTGGATTTAGCCAAGTCTTTTCCCAGTCAGTAAGTCTTCCGCCTTTGGTATTTAGTTTTTCTTTGTATTGGTAATAAATATTTAATCCTTCATCGTACATTTCATTATTATAAAGTTCACGAATATATGAATCTAAACTTGATGGAAACCAAATTGCTATCCCGTCTTCTTTCTCGTGTGTCAAAGCGTAGTCAAAAAAAATTCGTGCGGCTTTGAGTGAATTATTAAAATCCTTTAGCATATTATAAGTATTAACTTTTTGTTGATAGGATTGAATTACTACAAAAGATTTTTCATTATTTATTTCGGCATCATTAATAGCCATATTTAAAACTTTAATTGCTTCTTTACCTTTCCCATGGCGCACGAGAAATTCCGCCCAGAAATTACCTGCTGTTGATGCATTTTTTTTCTTATTCCACACATTATAAACATTTTCAAAAAAATAATTCCCAGCTTCAAAATTTCTACATTTTATGGAAATTCTTGACGCAATATTAAACCATTCCGATGTTCCGTTTTCCAATAAATATTTTGCCTGCTTCATTGTTAAAGTCGGGTAATAAATTCCTTCAAGCAAAGGAGTTTTCTTTGGTTTTATGTTCTCTCTAAAAATGTTCGCGTTACTTACGATTTGATCAGCCGAATACGAAATTGTTTTTTCTGTCTTTCTTTTTTGAGTTGGTGATACAGTTTTAAAAAAAGAAATATTTGTAGCATTATTTTCGGTAACTCCGGATGCCGATTTTATATTTTTACCTGAATCTTTTTTTCCACATCCAAATATAAGAAAAACCGTTATTATTAATATTATTATTTTCATTGTTTTAAATTGTTTAATAATTTATATATTGTATTAGTTATTTGACGTTTGTCAGATTGAACTTTGTATTCATTATTAACTGTTTGGTGTTTTCCTTCAGAATCATCGTAAATAAAAACATAACTTGTCATTAACATTTCCGGCAAAATTGAAATTTTATATGAATAAATATTATCTCCCGCTTCCCTGTCTCCATTTTTTCCGTCATCACGCATTTTCACTTTATCTGCTGCCGTTGTTGAATTGCCGATGTTTACATAGATCAAATATGGCGCGTCATAAACATCCGAATTATTCAGATCACATTCAATATTAAGCTCCTGTGTATAATCACGCGGAACAAAAGCTGACACTTCCATTTTTCCATCTCCCTCATCACGAACTAAAACTTTATAATTCCAGTCAATTTTTTCTAATTTGGGGTTTATAGTTTTATAAAAATTAAAAGAAATATTTTCAATTTTTGCCGGCACATTAACAACAGTTCTCCATAAATTTGACTGCTCATTTATTTTTATCATTTTTATTGCATTCGGTAAATAATCTAATTTCAAATAAATTTCATTTGGATTTAACCACGCGGATGAATTGCACAAAATAATAAGTTCAATGTCATTAGTTCTTTTAAATATATTGAAATATTGAATTTCTTCTAAAGATTTTCTAATTAAGTTGATATGTTTATAAGTTGCCGGAATTGTCAAGACATTTTTTCTTACAAAATCAAAAAGCTTTTTGTTTTGTTCAGAAGTTAAGCGACCATTATCGTACTGGATTTTAAGTTGTTTATACGGGTTGTTAAAAGCTTTAGAATTGGCATAAGGCACTCCATCTTCTTCTCCCACATTAATATCGAAAATAGACTTTTTCAAACCATTGAATTGAACTTCAAAAATCAAATCCTGAATTTCTTTCGGTTTTACTTTTTTAAAATATTTTATACATTTCTGAATCATATATTCTATTTGCTTATAGACATATATTCTGGGTTTTAACAAAGGCAACGAATCAACTCCATTTATAATTTCTTTTAAATCATCAATCTTCTTAATTTGCTTTTGTTGCAATTCATCAATAAAATCAATATAAGCAGTTTTTGACGATTCGGGATAAATGTCCCGCGCCCAATGTAGTGTTTTAATTTGTTTTTCCAATTCGTTTTCAAGCTTAACTCTTGCGAGAAGAAAATTATAAAAATATTCCGGAGCTGTGTATATTCCGTTTTCAGTTTGATTCTTCATTATCATTTTTTCAGCTTTTTCACATAATACACGCAACATTGGTCTGTCACGATTTATAGTTCTTTTGTTTTCCTCATGAATTGTAACAAATTTTATAATTGCAAAGAATACCGGTGTGTAGTTTTCAACACGAACATCAGAATTTAAACGCATATCAGAACTTGTAAAAATTCTTTCATAAAGTTTCAACGCAGAATTATAATTCTTATTTTTCTCGAAGATCAAAGCTGAATTTATTAAGTTCTCGTATTGGTTGGTCTTAAATAATCTTGTTGAAAAAGTTATGGCAAGATTTTCATTACGTGTCCATTTATTTTTTTCTTCAAATTCATCATCAATAAAAAAATTATTATTGAAAATCTTTTTTGAAATTTCTTCACTTTCAAATTTCTCCGGAAACGTTTCTTCTAATTTGATTTTCTCATTTATAACCCTTGATATAACATTGCAATTATTGCTACTAAGCGAATTCACAATAATAATTGATTGAAATAAATCGTAAAGTTCCTTAATGTCATTATCATCAAATATTTTCCAATAAGGTTGTGAAATATCCAGAAATTCTGTAAAATGTTCTATGGGAACTCCTGATATGAACGCATTAACTCCTGCCAACCATGTCTCAGCTGCGTTAACATAATCTTGATTAGCAAAATGCGATAAGGCAGCATAGTGATAAGCTTTCCAATTATAATCCGGTTTGGTATTTATTGACTTTTCAGCATTTATTTCCATTTGTTTTATATCTGCTGCGTTATAAGCCCGAATTGCTCGACATAAATATAAATCTGACAAAAGAAAATTATTGCTACTGAGATTTAACGCACCTATCATTACATCTTCGGCGTCTCCACAACGATTAATTTCCATAAATTGCTTACCCAATCCATAAAGACATTTTGCGTAAGGAATTGGTGAATTTGTGATTGTGGAATACGGAACAGGCGCGAGTGCTAAGCGGTAAGCGTCTATTGCTCCAACAGGTTTATCTGCTTTGGAATAAGCATCCCCCAACAATTTGTAATAGTAGAAATATATTTTATAACCGTTTGTTGCCGAAAAACCGAAAGGGAAAATCCCGCTCATTTCTTCTTGTAAAAGTTGAATTGCTCGTTCAGGATTGCCGGAAGAAAATAAATTTTGTGCTTCGATGTAAGACGGCAACGGCCAGGAAAATGGTGTGATAGAATTTGTGGCAGGAACCGATTCTAATATTCCGCCATTAGTGGTAGAAATATGTTTGATATTTTTTATTTGTGGTTTTTTAATCCCGTTTTGTGCCATAACAGACAGTGTCAATGAACACAACACTACGAAAAAGAAGATTTGTTTTGTAAAAATTATAGACAGATTAAATTGGTTCATGTAATTGTTTTCCATTTTGAAAAAATAATTATGATTTTGTTTTATAGTAACAATATTTATGCCAAATGAAATAAGTTCGCTTATTAACGTGTTTTAGAAATGTTCGGATAATGACATTTCGGATATCTCTCCGCTTTACAAATGATTTTTGACAAAATATACGAAAAAATATATGGAACTAAAACGTTGATTTTGGTATAATAGGTTTTTAGCATTAAAATATTTTTTAACCACAACTTGTCCCGAGGCTGAAGGCGCTCGCGGATAAGTTACATAAGAAAACATAAGGAATGAAGAGTTTTATTGTTTTAAGCATTGTCCGGGCATACGCCGGATTCCCAATATTCTTAGTGCATTAATATCTTAGTGACAAATTAAAAATCAAATCATTTGGCAAAATAATGAACATGAGTACAGTGTTACTTCGTTAGGGTGGCAAAATCATTTAAAACAAAGAATATTGAGTTATAAATAGAAATATTAATTCGTGTTTATTAGTGTCTATTAGTGGTTAAAAAGATTGATTGCAAAATGATTAACAGCAGAATAATTTTAAAAAAAGAATATTGTATTATAAATAAAATTATATTTTTCGTGAATTTAGTGTTTTTTCGTGGTTGAAAATGTATTAATCTTTCGTGGTAAAAATTCGTGATATTAGTGTCAAAAAAAGATTTTAATCAATCCGCTGCGGAATTTATTCTCAGTTCCGCAAAAAAGGCCATTCAAAAAAACGGTGTTTTTTCTATTGCACTTTCGGGTGGAACAACTCCGCTCGGAGTTTACAAACTTCTCGCCGAAGAACCATTCAACCGACAATTTCCGTGGAATGCAACTCACATTTTTTGGGGAGATGAAAGGTGTGTTTCTTATGATGACGAGCGCAGTAATTTTAAATCTGTTTATGACAATTTAATTTCAAAAATAGAAATTCCTGCAGAAAATATTCATAAGATTCCTTTTATAACAAATCCTGAAAAAGCGGCATCGTAATACGAAAAAGAATTGAAAAAAATTTTCAAAACGAAAAATAATTCCCCGCCGGAATTTGATTTGATATTGCTCGGAATGGGAGGTGATGGACATACTGCGTCACTTTTTCCAAACAGTAAATCGCTTAAGGAAAATAATAAATGGTTTATTGAAACAGACATTCCCGAAATTGAGCCGCGAGTCAAAAGAGTTACGTTAACTTTACCTGTAATAAACAACGCTAAATCAA
>JAOZNZ010000233.1 GCA_029933535.1 bacterium
ATTAGCGACCCGATCATTTTTAATGAAAATCAGTCCGTTGATGATATGTTGGCGGTGCGCGCGAAAAAAAGTTACAATTTTATGGGGTTCCCAATTGTGAACACCGGCGGGGAACTTACCGGAATAATCACCTCGCGTGATGTAAAATTCTTGAAAAAAACAAATGTAAAATTAAAAAATGTAATGACTAAAAATGTTATTACAGCTCCCGCGTCAACTTCCATTAATCAGGCCTTTGCGATTATGACCGATAAAAAAGTTGGTAAACTGCCGATAATTAAACGCGGTAAACTAACCGGCCTTTATAGTTATGCTGATGTCCGCAATATTATTCAGGGAATTGATCCGTTAATTAACAGAGATAAAAATCATCAGTTACGCGTTGCTGCGGCAATTGGACCGCGTGACCTGGAAAGAGTGGAGCTCCTCGTAGGTGAACATGTTGATGTTCTCGTTATCGACACGGCTCACGGTCATTCCAAAGGTGTAATTGATATGGTCAAGTGGGTGAAAAAACATTATCCAGATGTTGATGTAGTTGCGGGAAATGTTGCTACGGGAGATGGCGCGAAAGACCTTATGAAAGCCGGTGCAGATGCCGTTAAAGTCGGTGTTGGTCCGGGGTCAATTTGCACAACGAGAGTAATTACAGGTGTGGGAATTCCACAAATATCTGCTGTTTATGACGCTGTTAAAGCTGTTAATGACACAATTCCTATCATCTCTGACGGGGGTATTCGGCATTCAGGTGATGTGCCTAAAGCTCTCGTTGCAGGCGCCAGTTCGGTTATGATGGGATCCGCACTTGCAGGAACGGATGAAAGCCCGGGCGAAAAAATTATTCATCAGGGCCGACAATTTGTTGTTTATCGTGGTATGGGCAGCCTTGGCGCTATGCTTTCTTCAGAAAGTTCAAGAGAAAGATACTCGCAGCATGATATTAAACAAACCGATAAACTTGTTCCGGAAGGAATAGAAGGACTCGTTCCTTATGCAGGAACCATTGAAGGAGTCGTACAACAATTCATCGGAGGACTTCGCTCTTCAATGGGCTATAACGGAACTAAAACAATTAACATACTCAGACAAAATGGTGAATTCAGACGCATTACGGCCGCCGGTGTAGCGGAAGCACATCCGCATGATGTACGAATTTCTAAAGAAGCGCCGAATTATAGAACAAGAACAACGCCGTGAAATAGTTAATAGTTAATAGTTGATACTAGATACTTGATACTTGAAACTAGAAACTGAATACTGACACCTGAATCAAATCCCCCTAACCCCCTTTAAAAAAGGGGGAATAACCTGACACCTGAACACTGCCCGGCATGCGCCGGATGCTTCGCAAACACCCAAGGATGAAATAAATACTAAATTCATCCCGAGCAATCGGGATGAATTTCCTGACACCTAATTATTGAACACCGAACACCGAGACAACATTGAAAAAATTTAAATACATAATTGTTTCCATGCTTTTTACCGCCGGTTTATTTACCGGAGTTGCGAATGGGATAGAAAAAAACCTGCCTGAAAAGGTAGAAATTGCACTTGGTGATATAATTACCTCCGGAAAGATTGACACTAAAGATATTGCTTCTGATAAAAACATTCAGATTATTTATGATTTTATTGTGTCTGCAGCTAGTGACGGTAATTTATGGAAAATGAAACCTCGGCGCAAAGCTAATGGCGCTATGCTTATTAAATCTTACGAAATTCCGTTTGAAAAAGTCTTAGGAATTAATCTTGACGCTGAGCTGCCTGATGCGGCATTTTTTTATGGTGTGTTAAGATATTCAAAAAAGATAAATGTATCTCCGGAATGTAAAAAGTTTTTCACTAAAACTTCAAAAAGACTTAGTACAAATGAAGTCCTGGAATCATCTTACTTATCTACCGAAAGTATTACTCCAAATATTCAGTCCGGCGCTTATTACACATA
This sequence comes from bacterium, assembly GCA_029933535.1. Classification (GTDB taxonomy): domain Bacteria; phylum Auribacterota; class UBA3054; order UBA3054; family B51-G9; genus B51-G9. Next base: position 1,949 of record JAOZNZ010000233.1, read on the forward strand.
CACAAATACGCGAACAGTTACACGCGCCAATATTAATGGTACGGAAATGCAGATTTCAATTTCAGACATGATAGGATCATCAACATTTAGTATGCGTGGAATTTCTGTGGGACCTATTAAAGACGGAGTTTTTTATTACAGTCAAAAGCCGGGAATGAATATGCCTGGTGTTACGTGGATTAAGTCGCAAATGTACATTTCCAGCACAATTACTGTTTATCTTGAAATGCCGGATAAAAAAACTGCCGTGGCAATGTTTTCTTGGCAAAGCGCAGGTTGGAAAGGGATGAATATAATTAAAAGTTATCATATTTACACAGTTCTTGAGGACACCTTTAAAACTTTTGGTAATGTATTTGGAAACAATAAAATTAATTCGAAAAGAGCGAGAGATATTGTAAGAAAAGTAAAAAAAATGAACTCAAAAGAAAAAAATGCACTTTATGAAAAATACTGCAACTATGTTAAAGAATGGTGCTATAAAAAACCAGCCGGTTTAAATCGTTTCAAAAAATCCACTATCGCAAAAATATTTAATGAAAAGTCTCTGACTAATATGAAACAAGATTATATTGATATCTTGATCGTGCAGGAGGCTATTCGTACATTAATTGGTGAACCAACATGGTCAGCTAAATCCCCGTTGAAAATAGTTGGAAATGATAGCGCTTCCGGACAGAATTAATTAGGGGTCTCTCGAAAAGTTAAACTACAAAAAATATCTTTTCACTTATTTTTTATCAGAAGACTGTTCAATAATTTCATCTTGCACTGTATTCACGCTTATACCTTTTAAATGGTCTGTATTAATCCATGAAAAATACCCGTTCGCAAAAGCTCCACCGGTAAGTGTGTCAAAAATTCCTTCTACAGCGCACACAGGTGTTATTGCTAACCCGCACGCCGCGCCAGCGGCCGTACCGCAAGGAATTGTAGCAGGCAATAAGATTTCACTTCCTTTTTTCATGAAGAAACTAGGAACTACTGCTCCAACACCAAATCCGACAAGCGCTCCAAGTACAGGAGCTCCGGCACCTGCTATTAATTCGAGTGGTCCGTAAGCGAGATTGCCTGCAGTCCAATTGGTTGAGTTTTCAAATATCCAGGTTCTATTTTTAGAAGCTTCGCATAAGATTGCTTTATTTTCAATTATTATTTCTTTTTCCTTTTCCTTTACACTTACATTGGAAGCATAAGTTGAAGTAACAAAAATTAAGGTTGCTAATATTATGATTGTGTTTTTCATTTTCCCTCTTTGATTTTATATTATTATAAATTTTCGTTAATATTATAAACTCATTCGACCAAAAAGTCAATATTTGATATAATATATCTGTTAATGAATATAATGGTTTTATCATCGTCAAAACCTAAAAGACTTAATCGTAAAAAATAATAGCCGCTATATCGGCCTAACTTAAAAATGGAGTAAAAGAAATGAAAAGAATTCTCACAATTGCAATTATTAGTTTAGCTCTCGTTGGAAATACATTCGCAGGTATTGTTGGAAATGATGCACCGGATGTTAAAGCACAAGAATGGATTAATGCAACCGGACCGGTTTCTCTCGAACAATTTAAAAACAAAGTTGTTGTTGTTGAATTTTGGGCAACCTGGTGCCCGCCATGTCGTGACGCGATTCCTCACCTTGTTAAACTTTATAATAAAAATAAAGATAAAGGACTTGTAGTTATCGGCCTTACAAACGAAAAAAGAAAATCAGCTAAAATTGATAAGTTCATGGAAGATTTGAAAATGAATTATATCGTTGGAACCGGCAGTACTTCAGGCGGAGACTACAGTGTTCGTGGTATTCCGGCAGCGTTTGTAGTAGTTGATGGTAAGATAATATGGGAAGGACATCCGGCAAGCGGACTTGACGTGGCAGTAAAAAATGCACTTGAAAAGAAAGCATTAAAACAGAAAGATGAGAAGAAAAAGGAAGAAGTGAAAAAAGAAGAAAAGAAAAGTGAGCCGGTACAAAAAATAGAAAAGAAAAAATAGATTGACGAAATATATCCTACCGACCTCTTGACCGGCGTATGCTGGTTGTGTCGGTAGTGAACAAATTAACTAAAATTAAGCGGAGGAGTTTCTTCTCCGCTTTTGTCATCTCACTTCTCGACGGCCTTCAGCTCTTTACTCCGGTCTTTTGACAGATCAGTTTCAGCAAATTCTTTGGTGTCTATCGGAAGCGTAAGGAAATATTGGTTAAGAACATCTACCTCACATTTGGCCTCTGTAATTTCAAAACTCAGAATGTGTCCTCCCTGAGTTCGATCACTGCTGATGAAATGTAAATGATATCCGGGAACATTAATGCCTTTAACATATGGAGGGCATCTGAAACCGACTATCGTGCCGGAAATGTTCTTCATATTAAACTCAGGCTGATTAGCGGTAACTTCCTTGAGAGGAGGATAAGGTTTTTGCTGACCCGGAACACTTCGCGTTTTCATAGATTTGAATTGTCCTTTAATCTTGATCGCATAGAAAAGATTCTGATTTGGAGCGTATTCATTGATTAAATTTGAAATAGTTTCATAGTCAGATCCCGTTTTGACGGGAATGACTTTGTCGGTTGTAAACTGACATACCGTGGCAAAAGGCGTTTTGATGGACATATCGGGCTCATAGACCTTTCCAGCTGATTTTATCTGATACATATTTCCATTGAGAATAATCATTTCTCCATCAAGATGATCAAATGTACCAATTCCGAAATCGCCATGCTTCAGCAAATCGCGGCATGACATATTACCGTCATATACGCCTGCCAACAGAGCATCAATTGTTGATGTTTGAAAAACGGTATCTTTTGCAGGTGTTACACAACCCGAAATCAGAATACACAACCCGACAATAAGACAAAAAACTCTTTTCATAGTTTATCTCCTTTTTGTGATAATTTCGACATGTTTTTACTGCTGTTTTGTCAGGCTTTTTTCTCAGTTTCAAACCATCTGTAGACAATCCCTGCCAAAATAGCACCTACGATAGGAGCAAGCCAAAAAAGCCATAATTGAGATATTGCCCAGCTTCCCTGAAATATTGCTACACCAGTGCTTCTTGCCGGATTAACAGATGCATTTGTAACAGGAATGCTGATGAGGTGAACAAGGACGAGGCCAAGACCAATAGCGATAGGAGCAAAACCTTGTGGCGCGCGTTTATCTGTTGCACCTAAAATGATAATTATAAACATAAATGTCATAACTATTTCAGTTACTAATGCGGCAGTCAAACTGTACCCGCCGGGAGAATGTACTCCATAGCCATTCGAAGCGAAGCCGGCTGTTACATTGAAACCTGCTTGTCCACTGGCAATAACGTACAATACCGCTGCTCCTGCAAGGCCACCTGCTACTTGTACAATGATGTAGGGAATAAGTTCAGCAGTTGAAAATCTTCCCCCTGACCAAAGCCCGATCGAAACAGCCGGGTTAATATGGCAGCCGGATATATGTCCAATAGCATACGCCATTGTCAATAAGGTTAGCCCGAAAGCCAAAGCAACTCCCAGAAATCCTATCCCCATACCTGGAAATGCAGCTGCCAGAACAGCGCTGCCGCATCCACCAAGTACAAGCCAAAATGTGCCAATAAATTCTGCACTGAGTTTTTTCGTTAATGTCATTTTTTCCTCCTTGAATTAAATAGGTTCTGTCAAATAAAACAGACAGAATTTGTTATAACACCCTTTATTCATCGTGCTTTCGGGTGTTTTTTTTGTTCTCCCCCCCTTACATCCGCCAAATCAGCGTACATTTCGAGGGTGTTTTTGAGAGTTATCCACAATTTTAATTTATGAGAATGGGCTT
>JAOZNZ010000234.1 GCA_029933535.1 bacterium
TGTTCGGTGTTCGGTGTTCGGTGTTCGGTGTTCGGTGTTCGGTGTTCGGTGTCAGGTGTTCGGTGTTCGGTGTCAGGTGTTCGGTGTTCGGTGTCAGGTGTCAGGTGTCAGGTATCAATAAACTCCCCTTCTTTAATAAGGAGGGGTGCCCGCAGGGCGGGGTGGTTATTCATTCAGGAATTATCACTTCACCGGTATTTGTGTTAATTACAATATTTGACATCAGCAAAGATCTATTTTGTTTAATGTCACGATACGAATTTAAATTCCAATCGCCATTTTTATCTTGAAAGAAAAGCCAAGCATATTGTGCCGGACCATATTTGAGTTTTACTGCAACTGAATCTTCATCAATCCCAACATAAGATGGTTTTAATTTTTTTATATATTCCGGTAGTGTTGAAAAATCATCTGTGTATTTTTCTTTATATTTAGCCTGATTTATTACAATTTTGGAACATGCTTTTACAAGTTCAATTTTATCAACACGATTCACTCGCTCTCGAAGTCTATCATGACTTATTGTCCAAACAAAACTGATAGCGATGATTAATACTATCGGATTCAATACAATTGTGATTATAAGAACTAGAAATCTCTGCCAAAGCTTAATTATTTTACATAAAATCAATCTTATAAATGCAATAATTGCTAAAACGATTGAAAGTAAAACAATCCAAGGAATTAATGCTATGTTTCCAAAGGTAAACAATGCCATCAAACTTACAGCCGCAATCATAATAGTCCAATCAACAGCTTTTATATTTGTGGAAATTTCACGAAACTTATTTTTGTAGAAATGCTTATCTGAACGTTCCGCGCCGCATTCATCACAGAAAAGCATTTTTAATTTATGCTCTTTGCCACAGCTTTCGCATTTCCAAAATAATTCTTCTGTAATTTTACCAATTTTCATAATTGATTCTTCATTTTTCATGGACTAGCACAGACTAGCACGGACTAGCACGGACTAACACAGACTCACACAGACGAACATAGACTGATTACCGATGACCGATTACTTTTCCGGCAATGCCGGAATCCGACCTCAGCAAGGTAAGGGTTCATAAACAAATAAGTTGGTGTTTTGTACGCCGAAATCTGTTCGATAGTCAAGGCGCTAAAATGCTTGAATATTCGATATATTCTAGCGTTTTAGCAACGCCGAATATTGGACAGATAACAAGTAGAAAATCCAAGTTATTTATTTGTGGACCCTAATTACATCGGGTCAACATCAATTATCACCTGAACTCCTCGGGGTTTATAATTCGCAACAACAGGCTTTATTATTTTCTCTAACGCTTTTAATACCGATGTGACCTTTAGCGTAAGCTGCCACCTGTAACTTCCGTGAGCTCGGGCAAGCGGGGCGGGCGCCGGTCCGAGCAGCAACGCAAAAATTTTATCGCTCGCGTAAAGATATTTCGATTTTCTTTCAATACGCATAGCAAGTTCATGCGCTGCGAGTTGTACTTTATCTTCTTCCTTCCCTTTTAAAATTAAATTCACAAGATGAGTGTAAGGAGGATACGAAAGTTCTTTCCTTTGTTTTAACTCCTGATCAGCGTAATCATGCCATTTACTTTCTACCGCGCAAATTATCGCGGGATGGTCAGGCTGGAATGACTGAACAATTACTTTGCCTGGTTTGTCTCCCCTTCCTGCCCTTCCGGCGACCTGAGTGATAAGTTGGAAGGTGGTTTCTGTCGCGCGAAAATCCGGGATATGCAGTGATGTATCGGCATTAATCACACCGACGAGAGTTACATTAGGAAAATCCAAACCTTTAGCAATCATCTGCGTTCCGAGTAAAAAATCAATCTCCCCCCGCGCGAAAGCGGAAAGAAATCTTTCATGACTGCCGCGTTTTGTTGTAGTATCTCTATCCATTCTTGCAATTTTAGCATCTGGAAAGATATAGTTAATATTTTTTTCAATTCTTTGTGTTCCGAATCCTGAAATATTCAATTTCCCACCGCATTCCGGACATTTATAAGGCGGCATATACCGTTCTGTATGACCACATAGATGACACGCTAGCTGTTCTTTTTCTTTGTGATAGGTAAGCGAAACCGAGCATTGTTCACACGGTTTAACATAGCTGCATGAAGGACAGATAACGATTGGGCAATAACCTCTTCTATTTAAAAACAAAAGCGCCTGTTCTTTTTTATCAAGACATTCCTGCAAAGCGTCACGCATTTTTTTAGATATCACTCCGAGCATCGGCGCAATCTTGGCTTCCTTTTGCAAATCAACAAGAGATAATTTAGGAAGACTTTTGGCAACAACCCTTTCCGGCAGTTCAAGCATTTTGTATTTACCGACTTTTACATTATAATAACTTTCAAGTGAAGGTGTTGCACTGCCGAGAATTACAGGACACGATTCAAATTTACCGCGAACAACTGCCAGATCGCGTGCGTTATATCTTGGTTGTTCATCTGTTTGTTTATATGTTCTTTCATGCTCTTCATCAACAACAATAACGCCAAGATCTTTTACAGGAGCAAAAATGGCCGATCGGGCACCAACAACAATTCTTGCTTTTCCGTCACGAATATTCCACCATTGTTTAAATCTTTCTAGATCCGCAAGATTGCTATGTAATACAGCAACGTCTTCACCAAATCTCGAGCGGAATCTTTCAACAGTTTGAGGTGTTAGCGCAATTTCAGGAACCAGAACTATAGCTCCTTTGCCGCGTTTAATGGCATCGTGAATCACCTGAAGATATACTTCAGTTTTTCCGCTTCCGGTAATTCCATAAAGCAGAAACGTGTTGAACTTGTCTCTTGATTCCAAAATTGAATTAATTGCTTCAGATTGTTTATTATTGAGTTTCGGCGCACCGGAAGGAATGAATGTTCCATCAACTTCGGTATCAATTTTCTCAAGAGAAATTTCCAGCCAGCCACGCGTCTCGAGTAAACGAATAACATTAGGCTGAACATCCGCGCGAGAGGAAAGTTCGCTTAATCTAAGAACACATTTTTTATCAATAGTTGTACTGTAGAATTCTGATAAATGTTTTAAAACACTTGCATGACGCGGTGCTCGTTTTAAAATCTTCACGGAATGTTCATGAATTTCTTCAAGCGATTTTGCCTGGCGAACAACATGAACAAGTGCTGCAGAAGCCGGACGTTTTCTTACTGAAGCGGGAAGAAAGCATCGAAGAGTTTTTCCACGCGAACTGCAATAATAATTCGCCACAAATTCGGAAAGCTTCATAAGCGCCGAAGTAATTATCGGTTCCGGCTCAATTATTTTGTTGATAAATTTATATTTGAATGATGTGGACGCAGGAGGATTCAAACCAATAATATAACCAGTTCTCGTTGAATGGCCAAGCGAAGCTTCCACACGAATGCCAACCTCGACAGAATTCTGTAGTTCATCGGGCACAGCATAGTCGTAAGTTTTATCGAGCTGGAATTCAAAAGCTACACGAACGAGCATGATGGAAGAATGGATTATTGGATTGATGGATTAATGGATTATTGGATTAATGGCCACGCCTAACGCGTGGTAAAATTAATGGACTGTTGATTATTAAGTCAAAGGTCGAAAGTCCTGTCTTCTATTACTTTTTACTTGGTAGTTGAGAATTCGGAGTTGAGAATTGTAATTCAATAAAGTCGCAATAATGAACTTTCAATTTTCAAGACTAAAGTATTTCCTCTGAACTCTAACCTCTGTCCTCTAACCTATTTTTTCAAGGAGTTCCACTACCTTTTTAACATCATTCCAAACTTTAAGGCGATTGTCCTTATTGTAATTTCTGATAAGATACGCCGGATGATATGTCGGCATAACGGGTGTTCCTTTATAATCGTGAAAATTACCTCTCAGCTTGCCTATTGCTACAGTCGTATTCAGAATATATTGCGCGGCATAACGACCTAAAGTAATAATAACTTTCGGTTTAATAATTTCAAGCTGCTTATTTAAAAACGGAGTGCAATTCACTTCCTCTTGAGATAAAGGATCCCGATTGTTCGGCGGACGGCATTTTAAGATATTAGCAATATAAACATCTTCGCGCTTGATATTCATTCCTTTCTCAATAATATCCGTAAGTAATCGGCCTGAACGACCAACAAAAGGAACTCCCTGAACATCCTCATCGCGTCCCGGTGCTTCACCGATAAACAAAACGTCTGCATCAGGATTACCCGCACCGAAAACGATATTTTTTCTATAATTTGCCAGTTCAGGACACATATCGCACGATCCGATCAGATTTTTCAAAGCATCGAGTTGAGATTTTTTATTCCCGGCAGGAATTTTAAATTTATGAAGATCAGGGACATGTTTAGGTTTGTAAAGAGGTATAGTTTCTTTAACAACGTTTTCTTTTTTTGATATTTTCATTTCTTTTTTTACGCGAATAGTTTTCTTTCCCGGTTTTGGCGGGACAGCGGTAAGGAAAAGCGATGAATAATTACCCAAGTCAAGTTCCTGAATAAGAAAAGTATTAATCAGGTTATAAACAGATGATTGTGTCACGTGTGTGGCGCTCATTTTTTTATTTTTTATTTTTAGATGAACTTTTAAGTTTTGATGAATTATTTATTTCATCATCATTTTTTTTCATTCCCCATAATCTTGTAACATCAAGAACACCAAATTTCTTGAATCCTATTAAAGTTATAACCGTAAGAATAAAAAGAATCATTCCGGCAAATTGATTCTTTTTTAATGCAAGAACAAGCGCGGCAACTCCAAGTAAAATACAGAAACCATACAGCACGAGTACAGCCTGCGGATGCGAAAGTCCGCTCTGAATCATCCTATGATGGATGTGATCCAGATCTGCTCTGAAAGGATTTCTACGCCTCGCGGTTCTTCTAAGAAAAGCAAGCGTTGTGTCAAGAATAGGAAGGCCAAGAGCAATAACCGGCACAACAAAAGCAACTGTGGTTGTACTTATTTGAGAACTTCTGACCGCTGTGCAGGCGATAAGAAATCCTAAGAAAAGCGAGCCGGTATCTCCAAGAAATATTCTTGCGGGATAAAAATTGAATTTTAAAAACGCTACTGCTGCTCCAAGAATGCAAACACTCGTTACCGCGGGAAAAATGAAAAGCTGATATTGCTCGGGACGGGTTTGCATAAGATAGAGTGAATTAGCAAATGTTACTCCCGAAACAATTAAAACAATTCCTGTAGCCAGACCATCAAGGCCGTCTGAAAGGTTTACCGCGTTAGTAAGTCCGACAAGCCACATAATAGTAAAAAAGAATCCGAACATAATCGGTAACTTCAGTGTTGTTAATCCAAGTGGATTTGTCATATTGGTAATAACAAGGCCCTGCCTTATTACAATACACGCGGCAACGATTTGAAAAGTAAATTTCCACATCCAGGAAAGATGTTTGAGATCATCATAAATCCCAAGAATGAGCATCACAAACAATCCAACAAAAATAGCGGTAGTTTTGGGCGAAAGGAGTTCACCGGCAACAGTAGAATTAAAAAGTATTGCCAAGCCGATAGTGATAGTAAATGCAATAAATATAGCCAACCCGCCAAGTTTTGGAACAGGTACACTGTGGATTTTTCTACCGTTCGGTTCATCTACAGCGCCAATTTTCGGAGCAATTTTAATTAGAACCGTTGTAAAAATATAAGTAAGAAAAAGCGCAATTAAAAATAATGCAATATAAAGTGAATATGCAATCTCACCATCACCGGTAGTGAAATAATTTCTTAAATTTATTATTAAAGACTGCATCATAATTCAGTATGTCAGGTGTCAGG
>JAOZNZ010000235.1 GCA_029933535.1 bacterium
TTTCTATTATAGGAGCAAAAATGGCTGAACAACTCGAAAACCTACTGCGAAAAAGACAGGATGAAGCTGTCACAAAAGCTGACGAAACCGCTAAACAAAAAATGAATGAAGCGGAGGTGAAAGCATCAAAAATTATCGCTGAAGCTGAAAAAAAAGCTGACTCTATTGTTAATTCCGCTGAACAGAAGGCTGAAAAGTTTTCGGTAAACGGTAAAAAATCCCTTGAACAGGCAGCCCGCGATGTAATTATTTATCTCAGAAAATCTATCGATAAACAGTTCGAAGCGCTGATTAGAAAATCAATTCCGGAAATTATTCCTATCGAAGTCGTTCAGGAAATTCTTATTAAACTCGCTACTGAAGCGCGTGTAAAAGGTACAAGTGCTGAAGGTATCAGGATTTTTCTTAGTCCGAACGAGAAGAAATCAATGACAGATTTCTTTATGAACCGTTTTCACGAAGAAGTAAAAAAAGGTGCTGAATTTCATCCCATGCCGGGAATTAAAGCCGGTTTTAGAATTTCCCTGAGTGATAAAGACGTAGAATATGATTATAGTGATGAGGTTATCGTTCAAATGCTTGGCAATCTAATTAGTCCCGTTCTAGATGAAATTCTTAAAAAAGCGGTTAATAGTTAATAGTTAATAGTTAATAGTTAATAGTTAATAGTTAATAGTTGGTGATGGAAAAGAAATAAATAATAAATTTGTTTAAATGAATGTAGGAATCTATGTTACTTCCGTTAGAGAGTGTTAAAATTGAATTTAGGATAAAATGAAAAAAAGAATAATTGGAATTGCAGTAGTGTTGGTTATTGGAGGAGCATTTGCCTATAGGTATTATTATGTACCTAACCAATTAAAGAAAAATTTCACATCAAAACTTGTTTTAAATAAAAAGGTTCAGCCAATTAAACAAACAAATGAATCGAAAAATAGTGTAACGGGGAAAATAAATCTGATGTTAGTGTAGAAGCCGGTTATGTTTCTAAAAACAATTTATTGAAAAACTGTAAGTTTGATAAATCAATTGACGGGTGGCATTTATGGCGTGAAGCTAAAAAAAATCCGCAAAACATAAAAACAACTGACATTAAAGATAATAATGATTTTTCTTCAGCGGTAAGAATAGAAAATCCGGATAAAAAATTAATAGGTGTAAGCCAGGTGGTGCAGTTAATCTCCGGAAAAATTTACAGATTGAGTGGAACTGTTCGTTCGCTTGGCAATGACGGTTCGAAAATATTTGGTGGAAGGATAGCGATTTATTTGCCGCCTCAGAAGGAAAATGCGATTGTCTGGATGAGTGAATACGACAAATGGTGGGAAAAGGATCTGATTTTCACTAATAAAGTCACAGGACCTGCAACGGTTTATGTTCATATGGGATATGGTGGAGTTGCGAGTACAGGTGAGTTTGCAAATATTAGACTTGAAATAGTTGAGTAGTGTGAAGGTGGGAAGGTTGGAAGGTTGGAAGGTTGGAAGTGATTAACAAAAAATAAAACATTGAAGAAAATATGAAAACATCAGTTAGTATTATAATGCCGTGTTATGAAGAAGTGAAATGTTTGGAGAAATTACTTCCACAAATATTTGAAATACTTTCAAACAGTTATGAGGCTACAGTTCTTGTAGTAAATGATTTTGGGATGCCGGATGCTGCGACAGAAAATGTATGTCGTAAATATTTGACTAATATAATAAGCGTGCCATATAACATGGGTTCACAGGAAGCAATTCTTTATGGTATTCGTTATGAAGTTCAACATATCAAATCAGATTTAATATTGACGATGGATTCTGATGGGCAGGATGATGTAAGAGAAATAAAAACCTTATTGGAGAGTGTTGCTGAAAATGAAATTTCTGTAGCGCAGCGATCAGGAAAAAGGCCTGAAGGTAAAACATTTGGCGGTTTATATTTATTATATAAAAAGATTTTTTATTATTTGACCGGTATAATGCCGGATTTTGGTAATTTTGCTGCATATAAGAGGGACATAGCGCTTCATATAAGTTGTTCGCCCCACTTTAGTATTACGTATAGTCTTGCTTTGCCTTTAATTGCTGAAATAAAGCGGATACCTGTAAAGCGTTTGGAAAGAATAGACGGCAATTCAAGAGTTGGTTATCATGGTTTATTTGTTCATGGCATACGATCAATATTTCCGCATCTCATCAAAGTTTCTTTAAGATTAGCAAAGATTACATGTATTCCAATGTTTCTAAGTATTATTTTAGTTTTGGTATCTTTCGTCATGCATATTTTCATTCCCCAGTATGCTTTTCCGTATTGGATAACGACTATTTTATTTGTTGCAGCAATTGTTTCAACTCAAATATTAATTGTTTGTTTAATATTATTTACTACTGCTATTTTAACAAGGCAAATGTCATCACATATTAAGAAATATGAATAGAAATAATATTATAAAAAAGATATATTTAATAATTGGGATTGGTGTACTAGGTGCAATGGTTTTTGTCTGGTGGAGGTACTCTCCGCTGACTGATGGCGAATACACGGTTGGCAATGATAAGGTTGAATGGCGGCTTGTAGTGAGCAACAGCATTTTAAGAACTGCTTATTTGAAAAATAAAGTCACCGGTGAAATTCTGAAAGTTGACGGTAATGATTTTATTATGCGGATTGGTAATGCGAGTTCTATTGGCTGGTCGCCTGAGAATAAAAAGCCCGGGGAGAAGTATCCGCCGTATATGATTCGTGACGGTGTTGTAGTAACGCCGGAATTTTGCAGAGCGGCATGGCTTATTCGTGGTTTTGATTCAACGACTTTTGTTTTGGAGCAGCCGGAATTGAACTGTGAAATAAGGTTAGTTTTTTTTGCTAAACAAAATGAGTCGTGGATAAGGAGAAAGATTTCTCTTAGGTCATTGTCGAAGCGGCAGCTTGCTATTGATACTTGTGAACAGATAAGATGGAAAAAATGTGGTGAAACAGAACTTGGCGGGAAAGGTCAGCCTGTTTTTATAAATAAGAGTTGGTTTGTCGGTCTTGAACATCCATACTCAAAAAGTTTTCAGAATAATGGTGAAGTGATTTTGCGGCAATTTCCCGGGAATGAATTTGGAAGAGATTTATTTGATTTACAAACATTGGTTTTAGGTGCTTCGCCGGTTGGAAAGATTAGGACGGTTATGGATGAATATGTGAAAACAATTCGCCGACCGGTAAAATCAGTAAGTTTATTTAATACCTGGTGTCACATGCGCGAAGATGAACTTACTGAGAAAAACATTAATAAGACGGTAGAACAGCTAAACGAGAATTTATCATCTTATGATTATATGTTTGATGTTTTTGTTATTGATGATGGTTGGCAGGAAAAAAAATCGGTTTGGGGTTACAGAAAAGACAGGTTGCCGCATGGACTTGAGGGTGTGCGTAAGAAGATTGTAGAACAAAGGAGCAAGTTGGGATTATGGGTTTCACTTCCCGGGTGTAATCTTGATACAAAATGGGGAGAAAAGAAGGGATTCAAAGCTGCGTTCACGAGTTTTTTCTGTTTATCTACCGAACGATATAATACAGCGTTGCGAAAGCGATTAAAAGAGCTTATAGAAAAGGAGAAGGTATCTTATTTCAAACATGATTTTAATTATTTTGTTTGTGGTCGAGGCGGTCATGGACATTTTATTTCACCTGATCAAAGTTCGGAAGCGAATGTTAATGCTTTACTTTCTGTTTTAAAATATGAAGAAAAAATAGGTTCGGATTTATTTTTGGCGGTTACAAGCGGGCTTTGGCCTAGTCCGTGGTGGCTTCCATACTGTGATACCACGTGGATGGGAGGAAAAGACCATGACGCGAATAAAAAGATTCCCGCATTACGCGGCAGTGAGTTTGAAATGAATTATCGCGATGGTGCGCTATACAAAATGCTTGTAGAGGAAGGGAAAGTTTTTCCTCTTTCAGCATTGATGACGCACGGAATAGTTGATGCCCGGCATAATGTATTCAGTATGACAAAAGAAGATGACATTGGATGGAGCAATCATTTGATGAACTATCTTGGACGCGGGACATTGATGCGGGAGTTTTATATTTCACCGGAACTTATTTCTGAGAAAAGGTGGGAAATGATTGCCCGGGGATTACGCTGGGCAAAAAGTCTTGATGCTTGCATGGCAGACTCGCATTTTATTCTTGGGAATCCGCTGAAGGGAGAATTATTTGGTTTTCAGGGAAGAGCCGGTAATAAATCATATATTAGTTTAAGAAATCCTTCTTTTTTGGAAACAAATATTTCGTTAAGAATTTTAGAAGTGACAAATGGAATTTGTGAAGTAGTTTATCCTTATCATAAATTTTTGCAAGATAATGAATTAGATAGTTTTCTTGTTCCGGCAAACAGTGTGGTTCAGGTTATGAGTTATCCTGAGAGTGAAATAAAGGTGCCGATGATGAAAGGTGTACGTGCAAAATTAATAAAGAGTGATAAAGTTGATACCGAATATGATGTTTCTGTTTTAAATGGTACGCGAACTTTTCCAGTGGTTTCGCCTGTAAAGATTGAATCAATTTCCGGCGATGGAATAATTTGTGAAAAAGTTAATGATAAGAAGTGGAAGATAACGATTCCTGATACTTCGTTTGCAAATAAAAAAGAAGTTAAGATTTTGTCTTCGAAATTAACCGATGCAGGCGTGTTTATTTGTACAGCAGTAGTTCCTAAAAAAATTAACGCGGAAATTATTATGATAGTTAATGGGGCGGGAAAAGCAGCTCCGCTAACTACGGTTAACGGAAATGGAACAGCTAATTCAATACTTGTCGGCGAGGGATGGAGGATGATAAAGTTTAATTGCGTAGCCGGCACGAATGAGATTAGAATTGGATTTCAGGGGATTGAGCGTGAGATTTCTGGTGTTCCTGTTCAGGTTTTTTTCGCTTCAAGTTCAAAACTAAGGACTCACCGGATAAAAATAAAACATGACACTTTATTGCCGGGAAACATTTATGATAAACCATTTCCTTTGTTACAGAATTTATCGAAACATAGTCGTAAGATAATTGATAAGAAAGTAACTTTAAGCATTGCAAGCTCTTTGCTGAGAGGATATCGCGCGTTAAAACCGGAACAACTTGATAAAATAACAAACGCATATTTAAAGCTTAAACGGTTTGATGTGAATGGGGGAAAATACGCGGAGAAAAATATTTTTGTGAATGGAAAATATATAGGTATAATTCCAACGAATCCGCCTCCGCTTTCCAAATGGAAAGAGTGTGAGATAGAGATTCCTTCAGAAGTATTAAAGGGATTAAAGCTTGACAATAAGATTTCTCTTAAGGACAAAACCGGAGATGCATATAAGATTCGGGATTTGCAGATTGAGGTTATACTTAACGATGGCAGACAAGTGTCTACGGCGGTTAATCCGCTTATTTACAGCACAAGTCTTGAATGGGAACTTGGTGAGGGAGAGAAATTATCACGTGATGGAACATCAATAACAATTTTATCATTTTAAATTGAAATTTTATAGAATTTCAATTTATAGTGAATACAGGAGTGATTGCAAAGATCGTTGATTATAAAGGAAAAGAGGGAATTATAAAGTCCTGCGGATGTGAGGTTGGAGGAAATTACTGACTGACGGAGGTAAAGTAGCATAAGCATCTTGCTTATGGTTTATAATGGTCAGAGGTCAGTCAGAGAAGAACCACCCCGCCCTAAAGGGCGCCCCTCCTTGGTAAGGAGGGGAACATCGAACATCGAACATCGAACATCGAACATC
>JAOZNZ010000236.1 GCA_029933535.1 bacterium
CATTTAAATGCAGACCTCTAATCAACATTCATGATTTTATTATTTCATCTAAATTCCGGGGAAACAATCTAAGTCAAAAAATGCTGGCGAAGGTTGAAGAAGTGGCCATACAAAAAAAATGTTGTAAAATCACCCTGGAAGTACTTCAAGGTAATTTAATTGCAATAGCCGCATATTCAAAATTTGGTTTTTCAAATTTTCAATTAGATTCTTCTTTTGGGAATGCCATGTTTTTACAAAAAAAAATTGACAATTATTGAGAAAAAGAATATAATTAACCACATATTCTTTAAAACATATATTAACAATAAACATGAGGAGAATTCAATGATTGATCTAAAAAAAGAACAGAAAGTATCTCTCGACAGGCCACGCTATAAATATTCTTTGATGGCAAAATTCTTTTTTCTCTCGATGGATATGATTACCGGAAAAAAATGCAACCTTTCAAAAGTGAAACTTATCGAAACATTGGCAAGTATTCCTTACAGGGCTTGGGAAACCAGGCAATATGGGCGAATGACCCGAGGATATAAAAATGATAGTCTGGTGCAAAACGCACATGAGATTATGATGTGGGGGCGGGAAGCACAGGACAATGAATACTGGCATTTGATTGTAATTAACGAAAAAATGAAAGAGGACAATGTAAAAGATGCATGGTATCTTTTCCCGTTATTTCCATTCTTAATGGTAACCTCATACAGCATAATGTCACGGATCGTGGCATTCTTTAGC
The DNA here is from genome assembly GCA_029933535.1 of bacterium. GTDB lineage: Bacteria > Auribacterota > UBA3054 > UBA3054 > B51-G9 > B51-G9. The sequence continues at coordinate 739 of JAOZNZ010000236.1, forward strand.
ATCTCCAGTGCTTTTTCATTTAATGCTGAATTTGAAGATCACGCCGAACATGTTTATGCTAAATATGTAGAAGATCACCCCGAATGGGATTCTCAACCGGTCAATTCAAATCTGGTAAAAGGTTATGGAGATTTTCAATCTTGGGGAGATGTATTCAGACGCGTTGGGCTTGATGAACGTGATCATATGAATACCAGCTTCGTTTTTTGCGGCAAGCCCGAATCCGTTGTTAAGTATGATGGTATGCCTGAGCTGCCGGTAATATAATAATGTCTAACAAATCGCTGCACTTGATATTTTGCCGCTACGCTTCAAAATGCCGGTTCGCTTAAGTATTATTTAATTTATTTTGATGGGAGATCAAGTATACATGGAAAATCGTTTTGAAGAAAGGTACAAGGCAGGCGATACTCCCTGGGATCATGGCACACCGGATGTCAATCTTCCTGAATAACAGAATCCCCGGTGAACCTTTTGGATTTGTGTTCGACCGCGGCTGCCTTCATTCTTTTGATACTGACAAGGAACGCAGACAATTTGCTGAAAACGTTGCTTCCCATCTGGAAGAAGGTGGTCTATGGCTGACCCTCGCGGGCAATGCCGATGAGAAGGATAGAGAGACCGGTCCGCCTAAACTTACAGCAGAAGAACTGGCTGCTTCAGTGAAACCGTATTGTGAGATTATTACGCTTACTTCGGGATATTTTGGTTCCAATCAGTCGGATCCGCCTAAAGCGTGGGTATGTCTTATGCGTAAACGGGAAAGTGGGCAGTAAGCGGACAATGAAAACACCGGGAAATAAACTTATGAAAAAAATTGGAATCCTTGTTCTTCTTGGAATGATGATTGTTGCCGGATGTGTCACAAATATATCCGGGATACATGTGTATGACCCGGTGGATTATGGGGCTGTGCCCAATGGACAAACACTCTGCACGGCAACTATTCAGAAAGCAATCGATGAGTGTGCCGTAAACGGCGGTGGTGTTGTGCGATTGTCAGGAGGCCGATTTCTTTCGGGTACAATTTTTATGAAAAGCGGTGTGACACTTGATTTATCCAAAGACAGCACGCTTTTAGGAAGTACCAACTTGAACCATTATCCGGTGACTATCCCGAATTTTCGTTCTTACACTGACAATTACACTGTGAGAAGTTTAATTTATGGAGAAAATCTCACAAATATTGCAATTACGGGCAAAGGTACTATTAACGGTCAGGGAGAATACTTTAAGGGAAGAGATAAGATCTGTCCCTATGGAATTCGCTTCATAACATGCCGAAATGTGCTAACAGAAAATGTTACACTCAAAAATTCGGCAATGTGGATGCAGCACTATTTAGCGTGTGACAATGTCACAATTCGCGGGATTAAAGTATGGAATCATAAAAAAAAGTGTAACGACGGTATTGACATTGACGGCTGTCACAACGTGCTTATAAAAGATTGTGTCATTGACTCGGATGATGATGGAATCACACTGAAAAGCACTTCAGCACGAGCATGCGAAAATATCACCATCAAAGACTGTGTCATAAGCAGCCACTGCAACGCAATCAAATTCGGCACAGAATCGAATGGCGGCCTCAAAAACATGAAAGTTTCTCGCTGCATAATTAAACCTTCAGCCGACCGGAAAAAGATTCATGGTCATCCGGATGGTTTAGCCGGCATAGCGTTGGAAATTGTTGATGGTGGTATTATGGATCAGGTTACTATCTCCGACATACAAATTCAGGGAACAACCTCCCCTATTTTTATTCGCCTGGGTAACAGGGCCAGGCGGTTCAAGAAAAACATGCCGAAGCCCGGAATTGGTACGTTACGCAACGTGACTATCTCCGACATCAAAGTTTCAGGAGCCGGCGTCATGGGTTGCGCCATCGCTGGTTTGAAAAATCATCCCATTGAAAATCTCACACTCAGGAACCTGTCAATCTCGTTCGCCGGCGGCGGTGGGAAAGAAGATAGTATCAGACGTTTTGACGAAAAAGCAAAGGAATATCCTGAATGCAGGATGTTTGCCGATAGACTTCCGGCTTATGGATTTTACTTTTGGCATGTGGAAGGTCTTCGGATTGATAATGTAAAACTAACGACCCAAAAACCGGATGAGCGAGCAGCGATAGTGATGGAGGATGTTTCCAATGTAGTTATTAACGGCAAAGCTGTATTTAACAATCAAGATCTTCCACAAGGAATTCATTTCATAACCGATCAACAAAAAAATAAAAAATGATTCGTAAATTATTGGTCCTGATGCTCATCATCACGACGGGATGTGTATCTCCAAGAATAGAAAATAAACTTCAACCGATTTCCCGGGCAGAACAAATCCGTTCTGAATTGGGTAATGCTGCCGTAAAACATGTTTTCGTTGTGGCACATCGTGCAGCCTGGAAAAATGCTCCGGAGAATTCACGGTCTGCAGTGGTTAATGCAATCAACATGGGAGTGGACATCATAGAAATTGATATTCGGAAAACCAGGGATGGTGAGTATATCCTTATGCATGACACTACTGTTGATCGAACAACAAACGGTAAAGGGGAAGTCAAAGACTTAACACTTGAGCAACTCCGGAAACTGCGCCTTGTTGGATCTGACGGCCAACCGGGTAAGGAAGTCATTCCGACGCTATCTGAGATTCTCCAACTTACCAAGGGCAGGATTATGGTTAATTTGGACAAAGCGGAACCATATTTCAATGAAATACAGCTTCTCTTGAAACGCACAGAGACTTCCAGGCAGGTGATTCTCAAAGGAAACTCCAATTCCGCGGAAGTGTATGCACGGTTAGGCATTGACTCCGACATTATTTACATGCCAATATTTAGAATGAACAAGAAACAGGATGCTCTGGAAAACAAAAACGGAATCTTGGATCTGGATGAGATGTTTTCTTCAAACGAACAAATAAGGTTGACGGAACTTGTTTTTGCTGATTTAGACAGCCCGGCTGTATCAACCAATGTTATGCAGGAATTTAACCTTGCAAATGTGCGGGCGTGGGTAAATACTCTCCAAGTCTGCCCCCCTGCGGGTTATTCTGATCAGGAGGCATTAAAAACCCCGGACCGTGTATGGGGTACTTTAATAAGGAGAGGATTCTCAATAATTCAGACGGATGAGCCAAAAGCCCTTTTGGATTATCTCAGAATCAAAAAACTACACGACTGAAATACTTTTATTTCTAACAAGGAAGATTATCATGAATCAGGTGAGAATTGGCGTGATCGGCGCCGCAGGGCGAGGAACAATGGCAAAACAATGGCATAACCCTCAGGGAAGATCAATTGTTGTCGGTGCCGCAGATGTTTCTGATTCCGCACTGAATTTGTTTAAGAAAAACATAAACGACAAAGGATTCGTTACAAAGGACTATCGGGAATTGCTGGCAAGAACGGATATTAATGCCATTGCCGTTATGAGTCCTGACTTTACTCATGAGCCGTACGTCTGCGACGCATTCGAAGCCGGTAAGCATGTGTTTACCGAGAAGCCCATGGCCATTACAACTGAAGGTTGTGACCGCATGCTGCGTGCATGGGCAGCATCGGGAAAGCAATTCATGGTTGGATTCAATATGAGGTATATGAACATATTCCGCGTGATGAAAGAAGCGGTTGATAGCGGTGCCATCGGTGAAATTAAGGCCGTGTGGGTTCGCCATTTTATCGGAACCGGGGGTGAATGGTATTACCACGACTGGCATGCGTCGTCTCGCAATTCAACCGGTCTTCTTATACAGAAAGCGTCACATGATATCGACATGATCCATTGGATTACAGGAAAATACACCAAGCGCGTTGCGGGAATGGGAGGACTTGATTATTACGGCGGCAGCAAGCCTGACGATCTGCGTTGCCGGGACTGTGACGAGAAAGACACATGCGTAGAATATCAGCACCATGAAAAAAATCATGGAATTAATCATATGAATTTGTGCGTGTTCCGGAAAGAGGTCGATGTCGAAGACAACAGCGTGATGATGATGGAGTTGGAAGGCGGTATCAAAGCTACATATATGCAGTGTCACTTCACTCCTGATTATTGCAGGAACTATACCTTTATCGGGACCGAAGGACGTATCGAAAACCTGGATGACGGCTCAAAAGTCATTGTAAGAATGCGGGATAAATCTAATCGCTGGAAAAATCTGGCGCATCAGGAACTGGCAGTAAAAAGCGCATCAGGAACTCACGGCGGTGCCGATCCTATGATTTGTCGGGACTTCATTGATATGCTCGTAAAAAACAAAAAACCAGTGGCCACTCCGCTGGCGGGACGCATGAGCGTTGCAGTCGGGTGCGCGGCAACATGGTCGATCCGAAATCATTGGCAACCCGTTGATATTTCACCAGTACCAGAGGATATCCGGGATAAGGTATTCTAGACGAGTGTCCAACAACATTAACGAAAGAAACAAGAAATGAAAACAGGAACATTTATTTTATGCGCTGTCATGGTTCTAATGCCCCGGTTTCTGTTTGCGGCAGATGCGTCGAAAACACGCAAGCAGTGGCAAATCACTAACGAGATCATCAGCGTCACCATTTCTGCACGCGATGCAGGCGCGGTTTGTAGTTTAGTTTACGGCGGCAAAGAGTTCGTTAACGACGACGACCACGGACGACAAATGCAGGTGGCGTGGATCTACAACGATATGGATGAAGCCTATAACCCGACGGAAGCAGGGTCATGCCGCGATGGGACCGGTTCGAAGACCACCAGCCAATTATTGTCCGTCCAAATTCAAAGCAACACCTTACGGACGGTCAATCACCCTGCATATTGGAGGCATACGGACATGCCGGAGAAACACCGCAGCAACACGGCACTGGTTACCAGGGATACGCTCGCCAAGAAACTCACACTGGGTCATGACGGCAATCCTAATGTGCTTGTGTTTGATACCGTGGTCACAATCAGCCCGGAATTAACCGGTCCCCCCGTCACATCGATGCGTATCGAAGCCCCGACGCTCTACGCTACTGCTGACCTGAGCCGGCATTATCTGTTC
>JAOZNZ010000919.1 GCA_029933535.1 bacterium
TACTAAATTCATCCCGAGGCGCTAGCGCGCTCGGGGCGAATTTCCTGACACCTGAACACTGACACCTGACACCTGACACCTGACACCTGACTATGCATATCCTCATTATAGTTGAAAATCTCCCGGTACCGCTTGATTACCGTGTATGGCTAATCGCAAAAACTTTGCGCGATAATAACTATAAAGTTTCTGTCATTTCTCCGGCTACTGATAAATATCCGGCAGGGGAATTTGACATCGATGGTATATCTGTCTATCGGCATTATCTTCCGGATGCTGACAATTCTTTATTCCTTTACCTTTGGGAATATGCCGTTGCGCTTTGGCAGGAATTCCGCCTCTCTTTAAAAATATTCATAAAAAATAAATTCAAAATTATTCACGCCTGCAATCCACCGGATGTAATTTGGATAATCGGACTCTTCTGGAAACTGTTCGGCGTTAAATTTATTTATGACCATCACGATTTATCTCCGGAAATTCTACTCGCAAAAATTGGCGGTGGTAAACGAAATAATTTGTCGATTGTCCATCGCATCGCTTATAAATTATTGCTGCTTAATGAATGGATTTCTCATAAATTTGCCGATGCAGTTTTAACTACAAATGAAAGCTTTCGTAAAATCGCTCTCGAAAGAAATAATTGCAAACCTGATAAAGTTTTCGTCGTCAGAACAGGTCCTCAATTAACTGAACTTCCCGAAAAAAATTCCGACAATAATATCTCCAATGATATTCCTAAAATCGCTTATGTTGGTGTTATGGCCGCACAGGATGGTGTCGATGTTTTATTGAAAGCTGTTCATTACGCAATTAATAATCTTAATAATAATTTTAAACTTATATTAATGGGCGGAGGGCCGCAATTCAATAATCTGAAAGACCTTACACAACGGCTTGAAATTGATGATTATGTTACTTTTCACGGCTTCGTTCCAAGAACAAATATGCTTAATGAATTGGCTGATTGTGCCCTCGGTGTAACTCCCGACCTGTCAGGTCCGATGAATGACTTTTCAACTATGCTCAAAGTTCTTGATTATATGTCCTGCGGATTGCCGCAAGTTATGTTCGATCTGCCGGAAAATAGATTTACAGCAGGGGAGTCGGCTTTATATGCGGTTTCAGGCGACGAAACCGGTTTCGCGACAAAAATAGTCGAATTGCTTGAAAATAATGACCTGAGAAAAAATCTCGGAAATATTGCACGCGAACGTGTAGAAAAACTAACCTGGGAAAAATCCGGCGCAACAAATTTATTACTAGCGTACAAATCCGTAATCCGTAATCCATTTTTGATTTGTGATTTTTGATTTTCCATCAATCCGTCCAACACCCCGCCATGTGCGGGACCTAATAACAATTAACGAATAACGAATAACCGATTACAAATGTCCATTTTGTCCAATAAATTCCCCTCTAGAGCGGAACGTCCCGGCCTACAGCGTCGGGAAGGGGTGGCACG
>JAOZNZ010000920.1 GCA_029933535.1 bacterium
AGTTTTATCAAGTTATATTTATGGATGGGACGAGGGAACAAATCAGGAAGAAAAAATCGCAACGGAATCAAAAATTATTCAGCTTATGAGTTCTGTTCAGGGACATGCAAGTGGTAATTTTGAACATGAGAAGGTGTTTGAGAAGTATAAGGAGAAGAAATGATCGGTAACCGGTAATCAGTAATCGGTAATCAGTAAATAAAATCATATAAATCATTAAATAATAAATGAAATCAGAAAAAATAAAATTTAAAAATCTAAAAGAAAACTGGATTGTATTCCTTATGCTTGCTCCAACGGTTATTGGCATAGCTATTTTTAGCTATGTGCCTGCTATTGAAGCAATAAGACATAGTTTTTACCGATGGGATGGTGCATTTATTGAGGAATTTATCGGTTGGGATAATTTCAGAAAAATTCTCGGAAATATAAGCATCTGGTTTCCTTTGCTGACAGGCGGAATTCTTGCCGGGCTTTCCGCGCTTATAGAAGGTAAGAAAATAATAATAATTTTACGAACGCTTGCTGCTCTAATTCTTAGCTGGACATTTTTTCTTCTTTATAACGATGCTCAATTATTCGTTCACTCGGATAAAGGATCAATAGATAAACTAGTGCCTTCATTTATTATGCTTGCCGTTGCGTTAATTTGTCTGTTATTTTCGTTTCGTAAGAATGAGGATAAAATCAGAAATCTTGCTCGGTTTGGTCTTTTTTTCCTTCCAATGCTTGCAGCAATACATTATTTAATTTACGTTCGTGGATATGGCGATCATATTCTTTGGATGAGTTTTAACCTTATTGGCATTCTTATAGTAGCAAATTTATTCAAGATGTGGCCGGCTATTTTTGCTGCAGTATGTATTCACAGGCTTCGCTCAGAAAAATGGCAGTATTTTTATCGAGTACTGTTTGTTGTTCCGCTAATTATTCCGCAAATGGTAGGTCTGCTCATCTGGAAATTTTTCTATGATCCGAATGTCGGCCCGTTAAACAAGATTCTTGTTACGACAGGAATTGATAAAATACTAATGTGGATGGATAAATGGGTCTTTCATCTCGGCGTTTTTAATCCGCCGTTCAAACCTGCCTGGCTTGGAGATCCGTCATTAATAATTCCCGCGCTGATTTTTTGGGGATTTCCATGGGTTGGCGTTGTTGGCGTGTTAATTTATCTTGCCGGTTTACAAAATATCAGCAACGATGTTTATGAAGCGGCGGAAATTGACGGTGTTGGTTGGTGGAAGAGGTTTACGTGCATAGAATTTCCGCTGATTATGACACAAGTACGCCTTAATCTTGTGTTGATGATTATTGGAACTTTTCAGGCTTACGGCTTTCAATTAATTTTACTTGGCGTGGAAGGCGGACCGAGAAACAAAGGAATGACGCCAGGATTGTATATGTTTTACCAAGCGTTTAATGAACAGAAATATGGTTATGCCTGTTCGATAGGGCTTATA
>JAOZNZ010000921.1 GCA_029933535.1 bacterium
CACGCTTTTGCCCCCGATAGAAAATTAATTATCGGCGGGATAGAAATTCCTTATGAAAAAGGTCTCGCCGGACATTCAGATGCAGATGTTTTAATACATGCTATATGCGACGCTATTCTCGGTGCGGCAGGTCTTGGGGATATTGGTGTTTATTTTCCCGATTCAGAGGAGAAATATCATAACATTGACAGTAAAATACTTCTCCGGGAAGTTATCACAAAAATTTACGCGAAAAAATTTAAAATTGTAAATGTTGATTCTACAATCATCGCGCAATCTCCGAAATTATCTCCTTATATTAATTCTATGCGTGAAATTTTATCCCCAATTCTTCAAATTGAAAAAAATGCGATAAACATTAAAGCGACTACAACTGAAAAATTAGGATTTGCAGGTCGCGAAGAAGGAATTGAAGCTCACGCAATTTGCCTGTTACAATCAACCTAAATTGTTTTGCAGAATAATTAGCAGCAGAATAATTTTAAAAAAACAAAAGTTTTTATATGAGAAATGACCATAGAGAGAATTACACAAAATTAGAAGATATCCAATGGATGAATTTTATACAATAAAAATGGCAATAAAATAAAAATTATTCTGCTGTTAATCATTCTGCAAACAACTAAAATGAAAAGAAACACAATAATAATTATATTTTTTGTTATTATCGTTTGTGGACTCATTTATTTAAAATTCCACAAAAATAATAATGTGAATTCGAAGCGACTTAATACAAACATCAGCGAAGATATTTTGCCGGAAACAAAAAATACAAATAAAATCGCTGCGGCAATTTTACAGCCATTCACTAATTCGCAACAAAATATCTCTGCCGGGCCGGAAGACTCTCTTCCTCAAATTACTACTAATAAAACTTCCAACTCCCCTTTTGTAGAAGGCGAACTGATACTTCGCGTTTCAGATGACGCGGTTATGAAACAACTCGAATCACAACTGGAAGAAAAAGGCATCCACATGTTAAGACGCGTTGATCAACTCGGACTTATACGCGTAAAATTGCCGGACGAAATGCAAGCAGACGAAATGAAAAAAATTCTTTCTGAAATTGATGATATAAAAGAAGTTTTGCCAAATGTTCGCACAGAAATTCCAAAAGATGTTAATAATATTCCAATGCTCGACCATGGAAGACCAATTACCGCTGTCGCAAACAAAGGAAATGAACTCTTAAAAAATACCGACCCGGCACTTCGAGCAGAGCTTGGTAATAATATTATTATCGCATTGCTCGATACCGGAGTTGACGACACTCATCCCGACCTCACAGAAAAGACTCTTCAGGGATATAATTTTGTTGATGATAACGCAATAACAACTGACAAAAATTCGCATGGAACTGCCTGCGCGGGAATTATAATCGGTGCCGGAAAAAATCCTGACAGCACAACCGGTATCGCTCCCGCGGCATATATTCTTCCCGTAAAAGTTATGGACGATAATGG
>JAOZNZ010000922.1 GCA_029933535.1 bacterium
TAAAAGAATTCCCCGATGGAACTAAACACGTTAGAAATATGTTCGGCGTCGTTACTGTTGAAAAACCTGAGGCAGGCAGTATTCCCGCCGAAATCGAACATCTGTTTAAAGACCGTGAAACATGGGAAAAACATTACAAACAAAGATATCAATGGAATAAAGAACGCGTAACAAAAATGGGCGTGCTGAAAAATGGTGAAATGATTCCTTTCGATCAAGGCGGTCTGGAATTCCTGAAATCGAACGAACGCGATTATATGTACGGACTTAACTGCGGAAGTCTGTTCGGGCATATGCGCGATGTTATCGGAGTTGAAAACATAAGTTATCTTTTTGTTGATGATGAAGTCCTTTACGATGAAATTATTCAAACTGCGTCCGACCTTTGCTACCAAAATGTGAAATACGCATTGGAAAGCGGCGCGAAATTTGATTTCGGGCATTTCTGGGAAGATATTTGTTTTAAAAACGGTCCTCTGGTTATTCCTTCTGTTTTCGAAGAAAAAGTCGGACCGCATTATAAAAGAATCACTTCTCTTCTTAATGAATACGGAATTGATATCGTTTCACTCGATTGCGACGGATGGATTGATTCTTTAATTCATATCTGGTTGGATAACGGCGTTAATACTATGTTTCCGATTGAAGTAGGAACCTGGGAAGCGAGTATCGCCCCATGGCGCGAAAAATATGGTAAAGAGTTAAGAGGTGTTGGCGGAATGAACAAAAATGTTTTCGCGAAAGACAAAGCAGCAATTGATGAGGAAATCAAACGACTAAAACCGTTGATTGAACTCGGCGGATATATTCCATGTCCTGACCACAGAATTCCCCCGGATGCTAAATGGGATTTAGTAAAATACTATTGTGAAGAACTGAGAAAGACCGTGCCGGTTTTAGATTAGCGTTTGGCGCGGCTGAGGAAATTAATTTTAATTTTTATATTTTAGTTAAGTTTTTGATAAAATTTAAAATAAATTTATAATTTAAGAATAAGTTCAAGAACAATATTCATAAAAAGGATTCACTGGCATCCCACAGACTTTAAAATAACAATTAAAACATCGATAAACACTATGCTTTATATTCTCTTTTCCAGAAAGCAATATTTGGTTTTTAATTGTTTTGTCAATAATTGTTTTGTCAATAAATTTAATTTTTTAATTTTTTGAATTTATCAGGCTACTTACGGAATAATCGTTCTTTAGAAAAGGGGGAATAGATCTAAAATCAGAAATCACCAATCCAAAATTCTTTTAGATTTTTTCTTTGATTTTCTGCTGAACGATTGCGGGATTAGCTTTTCCTCGGCTCAATTTCATTACACAGCCGACTATTCTTCCTATAGCTTTTTCGGCGCCATTTTTTATTGATTCTACCGCATCGGGATTTTCTTTTATTGCCTGGTCAACCCACGCGTCAATTTCAGATGAATCGGTAACCTGAACGAGACCTTTTTCTT
>JAOZNZ010000237.1 GCA_029933535.1 bacterium
GTAAAATTTTCAGTTAAATCTCCCGCTCGTTTTATACAGTTGTCTGTTCCTTCCATTGCTTCTACAGCGACAACAGCGTGTTTTCTCACAATGGCTGTCTGCCCGATATCGAGATTACCGCTTGCGAGCGCGATTTCTTTACCGAAATTAATATCATCCCATTCTTTCTTACCGGGCTTTCTTTTTGTCATAACACCTTCTTCGGCAAGAAGGTGAGGAAGATAAGATGTTGTATCTTCGAGAAGTACACCGTCTTTTTCCATTTCATCAGCTATAGCTCTTAAAACGCTGTCAGTGCGGCGATCGCGTGTTTTGGCCGCAAGAACGACCATTCTGAAATCAAATTTAATATTAGAAATAGTTAATTTTGGTGACAGGCTGCCAAGCATAAGCACTTTTTTAACACCATTGCTTGTGAAAATTTTTATCATTTTACCAAGCTGTCCAACTCCTATTTCTTCAAAAACTGAAACATTGTTTGCAACATCAGCGGAAGTACAGTCTTTAAATCCTACGGTAATAATTTTATCAATTCCAATATTGCCTGCATGAGTTACAAATTCAACCGGCAACAATCCACTGCCGGCGATTAAACCAATAGGTTCATCATTATTTATATCAATTTTACAGTTCATTGTAAAAATTATACACGAATGCTAATGTTTTTGCAATATTAAGCGGAATTGGGTGAAAAATAACTAAAGTCTTTAAAGTCCTTAGAGTCCTTTATGAATTAATGCTAAAACAACGAAAAAACAATACCATAATTTGATTTCAAAGAAATCATATTACTCTTCCACTGTCGGACGATGGCGGTTGTGGATTTTCTTAATTGCTTGCACCATTCTTTCCGCAGCGGCATGATGAGAGAGATGAGCGTAAACCTGTTTGAAATTATTAATAATAAGTTCGCGCCTTTTGGTTGGATCAAGTGCTGAATCAATCCATTTGGTTAGCATACCCATACAGGCGATACCTGATAGATCGATGCCTGAAAGTCTTGATTCTAATCCACCTTTGAAAAGTCCGTGAATTCCGGAAAAATCCATTCCGTAAGTATTAACACCGATCCTTTCTGTCAGTGGTTTGAAAGAGTTTAAAGTAATGCTCATAAAAAACGGAATGCATGCCTGCGCCATTTCGTTTAGCGCATTTTCCCAACCTCCGGCACTGCTTGCAACAACGCCGATAGTGTTTAAAGCAGCCATGTTTTTATAAACATAATTAAGTTTTTCAAGATCGAATCTTTCTCCAAGATGTATATATTGGATTCCCATTGAGTTGGCGAATCTAACGGTTTCCATAAAATATTGTCTGTCATCAATGTCGGGATGAGTAACGACAAAAATAACGGGCTTATTTCTTGTTTGACCATAGTAATAAGCTACAAGCATAGCTTCTTTGATCCTTTTTCTGTAAACAGGACGCACCGGTGAAAGAAAATAAATTGAGTCATCAGCTAATGGAGCATTCCAATACACATATTTTTCCCCATCAGCAAAAATACATTTTGTTGAAAGATATTCGACAAAACCATCATCAGGCTTTTCAGGTATGAAAGGTTTATCGCTATTGAATTCAAGGAAATCCGGCATCTCAAATACATGTTCCGAGGGTACGAGATAATTATACAGGAAATTTTCTTTTTGTTTTGGATTTAAAACAATATGATATAAATTGTCCATTATGTACGGACCGCCGGAATATGGTTTTGACGGCTTAACAGCTGAAATATATTTTAAAACAAATTCTTTTATACGCGATATCTTTTCAGGCCGCTCAGCATCGGGGTCCGCAGCATGACTCATAAAAGCACGGTCGGAATATTTTTCAATAAGTTCCCTTAATGCAACAGCTGCAGCCGGATGAGCGTGACGAAGAGATAGGAGATTAAAAACAATTACCGGCGAGTTGTGAGGAACAGCGGAAATGATCTCGTCGAGTTCATCACGAATTGCGTTTTTATGCAATTCAAATAATGCGCACCATTCCTCATCGCTGATTCTTTTAATATCATCAATTTCCGGGCCGACTGTAAATTCATTCCCGAAAAGAAGTAAAGAATCAGGATGATAAAAATCCAACCGCGGAATTACAGTCGGTTTATCGCAGGCGGTTTCTACAGATTGGAATACACTTTCATCGCGACCGGTTATTATGTGGACATTAACATCTATACAATCACGCAGCATCGAGCTGTATTCTTTAGCCTGAATGGCAACGCCGTCCAATCCGCCGCAGCGCATAAGAATTACCGGAACAGTAAGTTGTTTACCGCTTTTTTTAAGCTGGTCAATGATAGGGGTATCGATATTCATATGTCGTGCCGATGTTTGTTAATTTGCAGGCACTCGGAGGAAATTGAAATTAGCTGTCGCAAATTTCAATTTATTTTCCGAGCGTTTGCTTTTTAGTTTGTTGCTAATAATATAATTTTTTTAATTATTTTGCTGTAAATCATTTTGCAGAAAAAGAGGCTTGCAGAATAATTAACAGCAGAATGATTTTTTAATACAAATACAATTTTTATTTATTAATTAATCTTAAAACAATAATATATTTCTTTCTTTAAATGATTTTGTTAAAATATTTTTTTTATAGTCAAAATTATGTAAGTCAAAATGATAATTTCTTTTCTTAAAACAATAAAGTTTATTCTTTTTTATTTTCTTCTTCGTGTCTTTGAGCCTTCGTGGCTATATTTTATTTTTTCTTAAATTATGAACGTGAGTACAGCGTTACTTCGTTGCTGTTATTCGTTTGAAATAATTCAGGAATTCATCAAACTGTCTCTTCTTATCAAATTTAGTTTCCATAAGTTCACGGGCATTTTCGGCCATAGTATTATAAGCATCTTTATCCAACCATAATTTGATCACTGCGTCAGATAATTCATCAATATCTCCCGGTTTTACCATATAACCCGTTTCCCCGTTTTTGACAATCTCAGGCACTCCGGCAAGATTGCTTGATACTACAGGAAGCTCCATTGACATAGCCTCAAGCAGAACGTTTGGTAGCCCTTCTTTATAAAGACTTGACAGAACGAGAATATCAACAATTTCGAAGATGAGTTGCGGTGTGGAAGTAAAGGGAAAAAAAGATACCGAACTTTCAAGATTCATCTCTATAACTTTTTGCTTAAGCATCTGTTCGTCAGGCCCGGCGCCTACAAGCATAAGATGAACATCCGGCAATTTTTCTTTCATTTTTTGTAGAGCTTTTAGTAATACTACCTGACCTTTTCTTTCTTCAAAAGAGCCTACGTTTCCGAGAATCGGCGCGACATTATCCGGAAGTGAATAAGTAGTTATTGCTTTATCAAGATTAGCGGAATTTTTTGTGAACTTTGCCACTTCAGTACCCTGATAAATTAATTCAACATTTTCAGCAGGGATTTTATATGTCTCAATTAAATATCTGCGCGTGAAATCTGTAATCGCAATAACTTTATAATTTATATCCTGTACCGGTGCGTAATATTCCCGCTTGTATTCAGGAACAATCGTTCCCGTTTTCGGAATAAGAATAGTTCTTAATTTCTTTTCGCTGATAACTTTTGCGGCAAAAACAGAACAATGAAAACCATTGCGCGCCGGATGAACTGTGCACACAGCGACATCAGAATCGCTCAGCGCCTCTGCCCAAATGTCAACATTTTCTTCGTCCTGATTTGTAACTTTGTCATAATCATAAGTGACAACCTTTGCTCCGGTGTCGGCGCAATCCTGCGCCAGCCAACCTGTCTTTGAAGTCAGTACAGTTACATCAGCTCCACGACTGATAAAAATTCTGACGGCTTCTGAAACCCAAATTTGTGTTCCGCCGCGAAGGTCGGTGTCTTCGATAAAACAAACGCGCATGTTAATAGTAAGGTTAGTGGTTAATAGTAAAGTAGCATAAGCTTCCAGCTTATGGTTTATTAGTCTCAAGGTCTCAAGGTCAAAGGTCAAAGGTCAAAGGTCAAAACACACCCCGTCGCTTCGCGCCACCCCTCTCGAGAGGGGATTTCAAAGGTCAATTCCCCCTTTCCTAAAGGGGGTTAGGGGGATTTTCAAAGATTAAAAATTCCTTTACTTGTATATTTGGGCGTTCCGTGTTGGATATTGGATATTCAGGGTTCAGATGTTAATCAAAGGTCAAAGACTAATGCCTTTAAAGCATCAGTAAAATGTTTTGAAAGAGCTTTAATTCCATATCGGATTGAGACAGCATTTTTATTATGTTTTGCGAGTATGTCCCGCGCTTTTGGATCAAAAATCAAATTAGTTATTTCATCAAGATTTTCCGGTGTGAAATTATCTTCCGGAAAAAGAATGTATTTAATTTGCAGTTCTTCTTTAAGTTTTTCACCGACAACTTCTATAAATACTTTCTCCGGATGATATCGGCTCGAAACTATCGGCGCTTCGGTTGCTGCCGATTCAATTAAAGGCAAACCCCGTCCTTCTTCTTCGCTTGGGAACAAGACCATATCGGCGATATGATAAAAATCCCAGATGTGCAAATTTCTTAAGCCTGTTTTCTTTAATTCAGGATGTTTTTCTGTACCGACTGAGAAAGCGATAAAAAATTCTCCGCCAATCTGGTCGTGAATTTTTTCAGCAACCTTTTTATATGCTCTAAGTAAATTTTCAAGGTCGGATCTGTGTTCTATAGGAACCGGTCCTGTAATATGGAGCAAGATATTTGTTTTATCGGTCAGATGCTTATAAAAATCCGTGAAATTAACAAGTTCTCCTATCAATTCACAATCACGCTCAATTCTTTTTCTTTCAATTACACGTGTCGGTTGAAGAAAATAAACGATCGGTTCATTCACAATGTCCAAACGTATGTTTTCGGTAATAGAACATACAACAGGCTTTTGGTTGTTCATCCATTCGTCAAGCGAAGAAATGTGTTTGTCAATATGAACAGGGGAGATGACCGGCTGGCCGTCCGAGAAGATATAACTCATTGCGAGCCGTTTTATTTGAATTGCTTCTGGTGAATATTCTGCGAAAAAACTTTCCGGGACTGAAGTGCCTACTTCAGCGACTCTTTCAGGCGGAAAATCGAATTTGGAAATCAGTTTTTTAGATTGTTGTTTATTAATATTAAGTTGAAACCATCTTTCACCATTCCATGGAAGAATTTTTTTAAACAATTTGAAAAAAGATTTGTTATCGTAGTTCCTGAAAAAATGATCGCGACATCCGGATGCCTCCTTCTTTTTTCTCTTTTGCACCGGCTTGCCGCCCTCCCAGTAAAAATCATGATTGGAATTTAATACATAAGAACCGGTAATTTCAGAAACGAGAACTACAGCAAGCGAACTCGCAAAATTACCCGGATTGGAACTGATGTTTACAGGAATTATCAGTTTGATATTTTGTGCGGTAATGTATTCAATAATTTTTTCGGCAAAATCAGATGCTTGTTGCCAGATCTCCTGCGCGAGTGCATTTGATTTATCACTCCCTTCCGGCATATCTTCGTAAAAAAGTTTTTTGAACCATTTGCCGTTATCCCATTTGTCCCAGCCGTCGAAATCAGGAATTTCGAGTCGGTGCCACCGGTTTTTAATGACGGATTCCGAGTGCTCAAGAAATCCTCCGCCAATCAAATGGACAGAAACATCTTTTTCCGGATTGGAAAATGCATGTTCAAAATATCTGGCATATTTACTAATTTCTATTGTTACGCCATCTATGCCGTAGTTATAAGTAATGAATGCTACACCGTCAGAAATCAGTTCTT
>JAOZNZ010000923.1 GCA_029933535.1 bacterium
GTTTTATGCATTTTAATCGTCATAATTGAAGATTCAATTTTTGGCTGTGGGAAAAAACATCGTGCGGGAAGAGTTGAGCAAAGTTTTGGTATTCCCCAATAATTTATCACAACAGAAATTGAGCCGTAAGCTTTTGTACCCGGTTTTGCGACATATCTTTCTGCCACTTCTTTTTGCATTGTAAAAGTTGCTGATTCAAACGGGATAGCTGATTGAACAAGAGTGGTTAAAATTGGAGTTGTAATGTAATAGGGAACATTAGCAACTATAATATTCGGATAAAAACCAAGTTCATCAAATCTTTTTTTGAGGTCAACTTTTAAAATGTCAGCTTGAACGAGTGTGAAATTATCAAATTCGCCGAATAAACCTTTAAGAATCGGCATGAATCGATCGTCAATCTCTACAGAAACAACATGTTTGGTTTTCTGGAGAAGCTGATAAGTTAAATTGCCTATTCCGGCGCCTACCTCAAGTACAATATCGTCTGAAGAAATATCCGCCGCTTTTATGATCTTATCAACCCCGTGACGGTCAATCATAAAATTCTGACCAAGATTCTTCTTCAACCGGATGTCGTGACAAAGAAGTAAATCACGAACGTAGGCCGGACTGTAAAGCTTGTCAGGGTTATAGAGATTATTTGCTGCAGTTGTCATAATTATAAGGTCAAGCAAAAATAAATTAACTTAATTTCTAATTGACCTAATTTCTAATCAAGCCCCAAAGTCCAATGACTAACTCCCAAACAGGATATTTTGATTTGGATATTGGTTTTGGGTTATTGTTATTCCCCCTTGAATTTTACCCCGATCCTGTCGGGGAAAGGAGGTAAGTGGGATTTTATTAGATCAATTAGGTTAATTCTACTTTTCGTTCATTAAGTATTAAATAAAATTCCAAAGGAATTTTACCATAAATTATTCGGGGGCGCAGCCTCCGAATAATTTAATCGCCATCTCTATCGCTGAAATCATTGATGAAGGATTTGCAATCCTTTTCCCGGATATGTCGTATGCAGAACCGTGGTCAGGGGACGTGCGAACAAATGGCAGTCCGAGCGTTGTATTTACTCCATTCTCGAAACCGATTAATTTTACAGGGATCAATCCCTGATCATGATACATCGCAATAACAAAATCAAATTCACCGTTTGCCGCGCGATAAAATAATGTGTCAGACGGATATGGTCCTGATGCATTAATATTTTTATCCTGTGAAATTTTTATAGAAGGTGAAATTATTGTTCCTTCTTCATCGCCAAAAGCGTTGTTTTCTCCCGCGTGAGGATTCAGCGCGCAAACAGCAATTTTCGGGTTATCGATATTAAGTTTTATACCGCATTGATGTGCTAATACAATTTTTTCAGTTATCTTTTCAATGGTTAATGATTTCGATACGCTTACAATTGATTGATGATGTGTAACAAGCAAAACGCGTAAATTGCCGGTTGAAAGCAT
>JAOZNZ010000924.1 GCA_029933535.1 bacterium
AATTTCGGGAACACAAAATTTATGAAGTTTATTTCATCACCCAAATAAACATTTGTAGTTATTGACGGTTCGTCATCGGTTCTAAGATAAAATTTATAATGTTCAGAAAACAAACCGGATATTTTGAAGTCACCGTCTTTATCTGTTGTTATTGTTTTATTGATATGCCCCGGATTTACCGGTTTTTCGTAAAGTCCGAGAGGCGTTGCGCGTAAATGAAAATTTCTTACCGGTGTTCCGTCAGCGCGTTTCACATTCCCCTGCAAAACGACACCATCATTTATTTTTATTTCAATTGTCTTGTCTTCTCCGTCACACGTATCAAAAAAATCAGAATTTGCGGCAACGATATTGTCAGCTTTAACAAAAACTTGCAAATTTGTCAGTCCTTTTATAATTGCAGGAAAAATTATCCTGCTATTCTCACAGTTTGTTGATGTTGCGATAGTCAAAGCTGCTAATTTATCATTGTATTTTTTTACCTTTATTTCCGCTAAAATATTTTTAGGTGTAAATTTATTCTCGGAAATTAATTCAGCTGTAATTACTACATCACCGGTTTCCGGATCAAGAAGTTTATTGACTTTAACTGATTCATCCGGCACCGGGTGCGCTTTGATAACTTTTTTAACTTGATTTGTCTCAAAAGGCAGTATAATCTCATCAGTATTATCTTTCTTACCGCATGCGGAAAGAAATAATAAGACAAGCGCTAATCCAAAAGTATAGATTGTTTTTTTCATTATTGGCAATACGATTTTGTGGTAGTATGATTAAAATTTTGTAGCAAGATGATTTTATGGCAAAATAATTTAAAAACTTAACAACAATTATACTAACTTAAAAACAAAAACACAGATCATTATGGACGATCACTACTATCCGGTTAAATTTTATTTTTCCGTGTAGTTAGTGTGTTCCCCCGATACGCTACTCTATCGGTGGTAGCGGGGAGGGATTTAAATCCCCCTAACCCACTCCCGATGGAATAATCGGGATGTTCCACTTTAAGGAAAGGGGGAATCGATGAATTTGCCTTTCAGGCAATTAAAAAGTGAACGAGATCTAAAGTAACGTCTTGCGTTCAATTGTTAAATAATAATCAAATACAATAAAATTCAATTTGCCCCGATTAATCGGGACAAATTTACTCAGCCATGCCTGCAAACAATCAAAAACCCGGCATGGCAAAGTGGTAAAAGAAATTGTATTTATTTTTCAAAATTTTATCTTCTTCGTCTCACCGGATTTTAAGGTCGACTTAACGGTAATATTTGTTCTAAAATCCTTATTTCTGCAATAAGCATATATTCTGTAATCACCTGCTGAAAGTTTGGTGATTTTGCTGCTGGTATCATCAATTGTGTTAAGACTCGCTATATGAACACTTTTATTATCAATTTTTCTTGAAAGACTTACATTCCAATTCCCTTCAACAGGAAATACAAATTCAAATGT
>JAOZNZ010000925.1 GCA_029933535.1 bacterium
TATTTATAACCACCGCACTTCTTTTCGGGAATATTACACTACAAGCACAAAACACTTCTGACAAAAGCGATACCGGTCGGGTATTAACTCATGATATCCGCAATCGAACACCTTTTTTCATACCAAAGTGTGACAGTCCACAAAAAGTATTAATAAGTTTCTATTTTCTCACATCTGCGATTAAAGATGTTTTTGAGGAAAAGGATAAAGGTCTGGATATTGATTGGAATCAGGAAAAAGAACTCATCAATCTCTATTCAAAACTTGCTTATCTGCTGGATACAAGCGAACTACCGGAAAAGGACAAATTTGCGCGTACACATATTATTTGTTCAGAACTTTCTGAAATACTTGACCGAATTCCTATTCCACCTATTGACAGTATACCAGATTATAAAACCGTTATAGCCAACAAGCTAAATCTTTGGCGTGTGCCTGACACAGAAATAGCAATAACTATTATCAAAGAAGGCACTCGAAAAGGTGACTGGTCTTTCTCAGCTAATACAGTGAAAAAGGCTGATGAATTTTATGACCATGTCAAACATCTGCCGTACAAGAAAGATGCAAAAGTAGGTTTGATTAATAATCAAACAGGACTGCTTGATCGTTATATTGACTACACCGGCCCGATTATTCCGATGAATTTTACAGATCACATTCCTAATTTTTTGCGCGTGAAATTTTTTAATTTACCTCTTTGGAAATATTTAGGTACATTACTGATTTTATTTGTACTGGTATTGATCGCTTTAGTGATTCATCGGTTCACACATTTTAAAAGTGACCGGCTGAAAGATCAGAATCCTCTAACGTTAAGTATCAGAAGATTAATTCTTCCCGCTTCATTTTTGATTCTGCTCCCTATAACAATTGATCTGATTACCGTTGATATTCGATTGCGTATGCTTCCATTAGAAATCATTGACGATATTCTCTGGGGATTTTTCTATCTAATTTCTATCTGGTTTACAATCGATCTGGGAAATCTCATTTCTGCCATTATTGTAAAATCATCTTCCATCAATTCATCAGGAGCTCATGCCGGTTTCATACGGCTTTGTTCGCGTGTGATTACCTACTGTATCGGATTATGGATTCTTTTCGCCGGATTGAAAGATCTCGGATTATCTCTTGTCCCTCTTGTTGCCGGAGTAAGCATTGGCGGTCTGGCTTTTGCCTTGGCAGCAAAACCGACGCTTGCAAATTTACTTGGCAGTGTATTAATTTTTGCCGACAAGCCGTTTTTACTTGGCGAGCGTGTTAAAATTGGTGATCATTTAGGATTTATTGAAGATATCGGGCTGCGTTCTACCCGCCTGCGAACATTGGATGGTCATCATGTTTCTATACCAAATGATGAGGTATGCAATTCGACTATTGAAAATATTGAACGTCGTCCAAACATCAGGCGAAAATTTGGTTTAACGATTACTTATGATACACCACCCGAAA
>JAOZNZ010000926.1 GCA_029933535.1 bacterium
TCAGGCATCATCCGCAGGAAAGTAAAAATAATCGGTGACATCCATAATCCCCACCGTAAAACCTGTATCATGTGTTTAATTAATTCTATAAAACCTTTTTTGGAAAATAAAAACTTTATGGGTGATGTGTCCTTTTGGAATATAGCAGTTATAAACGCTCGGTTAATCGCGAAAAGCCACGCGGCAACCGACCAGTTTATTACTCCGGCAAGTGATTCGTTGAAAAGCAGTTTTACTCCGCCGGAAAATCGTCCGATATCAATTCTTCCCCATTTATTTATAAGCGGATAAGTTGTATATAATTCCGGTGATAATCCGGAACTGTTATAAAGATTTATTTTTTTTGATATTACTGAAATTTGCGCGGTGTCAAGATAAAATGCCATTGCCATTCCTATAAATCCGCCTAACAATGAATCAATAAAATAAACTTTCCATGACTGCAGATGTCCCTGCCCATTTACAGAATAAATTATATCTCTTAAAACACTGACTCCGGCGGAAGCGGAAAGTCCCGCAATCAATCCGAACACAATTCGGGTTTGTGTTTCTTCATGATAAACCCCGTTTGTAATTCCATAGGCAATTGCAAGTCCTATTACCGCGCCGCGAAGGTAAAGAACGGGATTTTTATAACTGTATTTTACTCTTTGGAAGAAAGCCTGACTGCCATCGAAAGTTTCAAGTATAGTTTTTATTAAAGGAAAAATTAACGCAACTGATATTATCGCAAAAGCAATCGGATAATCAGTCATTAGTTTTTGCGGAACAGATGTATTAAACAGAACATAAAACGAAAACAAAATGGTCATGAAAATCCCACTGTAAATCATCCCTTTTTTTATTCCTGCTGTAACAAAATTAAATGTCGATTTCCACGAAGGACCAATGTCATGAATTGCATCTAATATCAATCCGGTAACCAAATATACTTCCGCCCATAAACCCGCCTGTGATAAAATTGTGGTCAATATCACAACAAAATATTTAAAGAAAGCAGGCAATCCCGCGACTGTGATTGTCGAACCAAAATCAGCAATCTGAGGTGATAAAACTACTATTAATGAAACAAAGATTGCAAGCAGATGAACCTTTAAACTTTTTACAATTCTGCTTTTGGTTACAAGGCTTATCCCGTTGACAATAGCTTCATTAAAGCTAAATATAACAACAAAACGACTTATGTTTTCAATGAATACTCCCCTGCCGATCATTTGGAAAAATTCCGGCGATGATAATAATAACAGCCAGCCGCATAAAAATGGCGTGGCTATAATTAATAAACCACTGATAAATCTCAAATGCTTGCCTGATGTTGAAAGTATACAAGCATTTGAAATATGATAAATTAGAAAAATAATTGTTACTGTGACATTACTCGCTAACATAAGTTCATGCCATGAAGATGCCGCGTGAAGAAGCGGTTGAGCACTGGATGCCGCAGCTAAAATTCC
>JAOZNZ010000927.1 GCA_029933535.1 bacterium
CCGTCACTGGTAGGGAAATGCAAAGCGTTTTCAGCGTACATTTCGTGCCGCTGTGAACGGATATCCATCAGGTCTATACGTTGAGCATAAGGATTAACATAATAAGTTCCCGGCTGGAGCGGTACAGGTTGAACACCTTTTTCTCCTTTTTTTACAAGAAAACTATTTTTTTCTACAGGCATTTTTCCCGCCAGTTCAGTAACTATACCGACAAATCCGGCGGGGATTTCGATAGCCGGGAATATTTCTATATCGTTAGCGAAAAGATTAATGCGATAATTTCCAGGTTTAAGGCCATCGCGCAGTAAACCTTTTTCACCTTCATCAGCAAATAATTTTCCGTTGCTTAAGTCCGAAGCAGAAATATCCTTTCCGTATTTGCGGGTGATAACTCCAACATTGCCGGCAGGTATCGTTGTAATTCTCTGAATTTTCCAATCCCAAAATAAAGGATTCTTGAAATACCTGCCTTCAGGTAATACATCAAGTTGTATTCCTTTATAACTTTTGTCCGGAGCTATAATAGCACCATCGGGAAGTCGTTTACCTGTTTTGGCAATCATTACGGCAATTTTGCCGGAATTGACTTCAATTCTACATCCGAACCATAAAAAGAGAGGTACGGCAACAACAACAGCAATAAATGTAATAGTAAATTGTTTCATTTGTTTTCCTTGGTTAATTTGATTAAATTCAATTTTTTTCTCACACTTGTCTAAAATAAAAAATATCAGCCCACGACTTCGCAAAGCGCCCGGCGTATGCCTGGGTAGCTCATGAGAAACATGTAAATAAGAATAAGTATAACCGTTTTAACGGTTTGTGATTCCTTAATCAAGCTATAAACTGTTGGAACATTTAATAGAGTATTTAGTTCTTCTACCCCACGACAACCCCAGCATACGCGGGGCGCACTGCGAGTCATGGGTTGATATTAAAAAACACTACCATCTCATAGATTTTAAATTAAATCATTCGTTTTTCTATGGGACGATAGTGGATTTTTCTATAATAATATGTAGCCCGTAACCTTTTATCTCCTGAGAATTATCGCTCGTGATACTTTTTACCTGCTCGAACGGCTCGTAAAGTTCCGCTTCAGCATTCTTGTTGTGAGAAAATTTCCAGGTGTAATTACTTGCTTCCGAATTTGGATTGATTACAACAATCGCTTTCTTTCCGGTAGATTTTTCGCCGTGAACACGGTAATGAAGTTCACTCGCCGGACCTGTTTCCTCAGAACTTCCTCCTCCGCCCGGTATCATAACTTCGCTTGCGATTTCCTGTTTTGGTGCAGCAGGTTTACCGGTATTGGATTCATTTTTAACGACAGAAATTTCAGCGCTGAGTTTATCGAAATAATTGCCGAGAAAAATAAATTCAGCAAGTTTAGCGCGAATGGATTCCACTTCCTTAATATATTCCGCGAGTTTTTTAAAGAGGGGATCGCCAA
>JAOZNZ010000928.1 GCA_029933535.1 bacterium
CTCACGACTTAACGACTCGACCACTTAACGACTCACGACTTAACGACTCACGACTTAACGACTCACGACTCGACTACTTGACGACTCACTATTAACTATTAACTAATCCATGATGTTCAACAATATTCAAGATAAAAAAATACGGACCTTTCTGATTGTTTGGTTTACTATAACGGTTCTGATAACTATTATTGCCGGAACGGCAATGCTTGGTTTCTATGATGTTAATGTAACAAATATCAAAGCGGAAGAAATTCAGTCTAGTCCTCAACTTGCAAATGCTGTTCAGCAGTGGCGGGAGCAGGGAGCAACAGATCAACAGATAAAACAGCAGATAGATCAAATTGCTATGGGACAAGCCGCTCCGGCGATATCAGTGATGAAGAAGTCATCATTTCGAGCTGCAGCGATAACGATAATCGCATTTTTGTTATTTTATTTTTTATTTTCAGGCAAGAAAACATCCAATCGACGTGGAAATCCCCCTACCCACTCCCGATGTAAAACCGGGATGTTCCACTTTAAAAAAGGGGGAGTGTCGTTTGCATTTGCTATAATTGGTTTATTGTTAATTGATCAGATTTACATAGCGCAAAAATATGTAATGAAAGAACCCGTAGAAATAACACTTCAAAAACCTGATGCAATCGCTAAACTGCAAACTGCGCAACAGCCATTCAGAGTTGCTGTAATCGACAAAGGCACTTATAACATCTGGGTAACTTCATTATTTCAATTACATGGAGTTGAGTGTATTGATGTACCGGCAGACTCGCGTCCAACACCGCTCAGGAAGATATTTTTCTATAGTGATGCAATTTCCCCGGTAAGGCGATGGGAATACAGCAACGTAAAATATATACTTGGTCCTCAACGCGGAATAGAGATGTTTTTAAGGCGAATGGGTGCTCGAAAACAATTTACATCTTATTACACATATAATTTGAACAATCAGCAACACGCGATTTATGAATTTAAGAATACATTGCCGAGAGTTTATACAGTAGGGGAGTGGAGTGTAATTACAAATGCCAATGCCGCAATTGCTTTTATGAATAATCCTAAAACCGATCCTCATAAAATCGCTGTAATAACTGATACAAAAATAACAGAGACTCTAAATACTAATTTTACCGGCAGCGTGGATATTAAAAGTTACACTCCCGTAAAAATTGAAACTGTGGTGAATTTGTCGGCTACCGGTCTTGTTGCAATGGCAACTGAATCGGATGGTAACTGGAAGATTTATGTAGATGGAGAGTTGGTAGAATCAATTGGTTGTAATTTACTTCATTTTGGAACTTTTGTACCAGAGGGCAAGCATTTGGTTACATTTTCATATGATAAAAAGCTTACAACAGTATCGAGAATCACATCCGCAGCGTATTTATTTTTACCGATTTTACTTTTATTAACAATAATAGTATTTCTGATTAAGCGCAGATAAG
>JAOZNZ010000238.1 GCA_029933535.1 bacterium
GAATTATTAATTCTATAGGTTTGCAGAATGCCGGACTTGAAGACACGTTAAAAAACAAAGCTCCCTTTGTTAAACAAAACGGTGTGCCGTGCATAATTAATATTTCAGGAAATTCAGATGACGAATTCGCTGAAATGGCAAAACGAATTGAATCTTGTGATGATGTTGATGCCATAGAAATGAATGTTTCATGCCCAAATGTAAAACACGGTGGAATTGCTTTTGGCACTGACCCGAAAATTCTTTCCGAAGCTGTGAAAAAAGTTCGCGCGGCAACAACTAAACCATTAATTGTAAAACTTTCACCTAATGTTACCGATATAACCGTTATGGCACGCGCAGCGGAAGAAAACGGAGCTGATGCACTTTCTTTGATAAACACTCTTATCGGAATGGTTATTGACACACAAAAAAGAGTACCTGTTCTCGCAAATAAAATTGGTGGACTTTCAGGCCCGGCGATCAGACCTGTCGCAGTGAAAATGGTTTGGCAGGTGGCGAAAATTGTGAAAATTCCGATTATCGGAATAGGGGGGATTGAAAAACTTAATGACGCACTGCAGTTTTTTATTGCCGGGACATCAGCTATACAAATTGGTACAGCGAATTTTTATGATCCTGAATTGTGTGTAAATTTAGTTGAAGAGATAAAAAATTATTTAGAGGAGAATAATTTTAATTCTGTTTTAGAATTAAAAGGAAATTTTTAATACGATTGAAACGATTGAAACGATTGAACATCATTAAATCACCAAATCATTAAATCATAAAATAATATATGAGCATATACGATAGAGATTATTATAAACAGGAAACTAATCCTAATTGGGGACAGTCGCCGCATGAGCAAACTTTCCAACCGGGTCAGGGAATTCCGCCGGTTGTTAAATGGCTGTTAATAATAAACATTGCAGTTTATGTAATAACAACGCTTTTTCTTGGTAACGTTCCTTTTTTTTCACATGTTGCCAGAAACTCAATGGGCTATATGATTGGGCATAAGCCATCCGGATTTGATTTATGGTTTGGGCTTTACAATCCTAATTTTATTGGTCGTTTTGCCTTCTGGCAATTAATTACGTATCAATTCCTTCACGGTGGATTCTGGCATCTTTTTTTCAATATGTTTTCTCTTTATATGATAGGAAAATTTGTTGAAAGACAGATCGGTTCAAACGCTTTCCTTAAACTTTATCTGATAGGCGGTGTTTTTGCCGGGATGATCAATGTTCTTACAAATATGTATTCAGGATTGCCTACCGTTGGTGCATCGGGCTCTATTTGCGCGATAGTTGCCGCATTCGGACTTATGAATCCGAATGCCCGAATAGGAATTTTGATACTTTTTATTCCGGTATTTATGAAAGCAAAAACTTTTGTTTATGTTTTCGCTATTATTACAATTCTTATGGCGGTTGGCGGTGGTGGAAATGTTGCTCACATGGCACATCTCGGCGGGCTTGTTTTTGGATGGCTATACGCTTATAATAAATGGGGGATAGGAAGCTTAATTAACGGCAGTGGTTCAACGGTATCTTATGCCAGTGGGGGACTTTTTTCAGGAATGAAACGTAAAATGGGATTTGGTCCGCGAGTATATAAAGGCGAAGAATTTGAAGACGCAAATTTTAAAGATGTTCACTCGTCAGGCAATTGGGATTCACGAATTGATAACATTCTTGACAAAATGTCGCAACATGGGATTCATTCTTTAACTGATGAAGAATGGGAATTACTTGATAAACATAAACGGGGAAAACTATGAGTGCAAATGAAAATAATATAAGCCAAACTTCTAAAAATTCCATCTCGCAACATCGAAGACGAATTACCGCTATGATGCTTGTTCTTGCTTTTGCTGTTGCAGCAATTTTATATCTTGTGATTGCTTCACGACCGGATGCCCGTGAAATCAGTCTTGGGGAACAAGTTTATACAAATATGCCTTCAACTGATTCTGACATAAATGTCGGTCAAATTATCGATGCAACAAATAATAAAAATATTACACCTAAAGAAGGCTATCGGTATCGCGTGATCATTAGCGGATTATCAAGAGACGGATCGTCAGGTGTTACACGCATTGGAGGAATGATTACATTTGTTCCCGGAACAAAAAAAGGAGATATTGCTGTTATCCAAATTTCTTCTGTTGGAAGAACGGTTGTTAATGCCAAATTGATAAGTAAAATAAAAGGGGAAGTTGCTGATACTCCTGCCGCAAAAATTTCTGATGATAATATTATTGATCTTACAAAAAATCCGGATGGCAAAATAATTGATCTTACAAAGAATCCGAATGCTGAAATTATTAAAGGTGGAATTTATCGTGGAATTGTTTCCGATGTAGGGAAAAAAGGTGATGGAATAATTAAAGTTGACGGTAAAGTTACTTTTATTCCCGGTGTTAAAAAAGGTGAAAAATGCTTGTTTGAAATCGCAGAGAAACGATCAAGATTTAATCGCGGAATTCTTATTGAAATCGAAAAATAATTAATTGTCCCTTAAAAACTATCAAAACAAAATTGACTTTTTAAAGGACAAATATAGGAAATGCTATGTCTAATGAATTGGAAAATGGAAACGTGTTGATGCTGGACTTTGATAAGCTTGTTAAAGCTGCCGGATGCGGAGTTCCCGTAATGCCGGTTGGTGTTCAGGATGCCGACACAAAAGAACTGCTTATTATTGCTTACGCCAATGAAGAAGCGCTTAAAAATACAATTGAAACCGGTAACGCGACTTTCTGGAGTACATCAAGAAATGAACTTTGGGAGAAAGGAGCAACATCAGGTGATGTATTAAAAATCGTTGAAATCAGAGTTAACTGTGAACAAAATTCACTCCTTTATATCGTTCACCCAGAAAGGAAAGGAGCCTGCCACACTAAAAATGAAAAAGGGGAAACGAGAAAAAGTTGCTATTACAGAAAACTTAAAAATGGTAAATTAGAAATAATCCCATAGAACTTTTCATTGCCCACGGAACACACGGAAAAACACGGAAGTTATTTAATAATTTTAAAAATACTTTCAAAGAAAAGTTATTTAGAAATATGAATATAAATTTGCTTATATTTCAATTTTTTCTGTCAAATGCCTATTGATTTATTTTTCTGTGTAATTCTGTGTGTTCCGTGGGAATAATTTTAAATAATCATTCTGCTATAATGAAAATCGAATTTACACTTAACAGCAAAAAAACTTCTCTGGATGTGCCTCCGGATCTTCGCCTGCTGGATTTGCTTCGCGATTATTGCGGACTTATGGGTACTAAAGAAGGCTGCGGGAAAGGGGAGTGCGGCGCATGTTCGGTTATTCTTAACAATCGTCTCGTAAATTCCTGCCTGATACTTGTCTGTCAAATTGATGATTCTGAAATTATTACTATTGAAGGACTTGAAAAAGACGGTGAACTTGATCAGCTTCAACAGGCATTTATTGATGCAGGCGCAGTTCAGTGCGGTTTTTGCACTCCCGGAATGATAATGGCTGCCAAGGCATTACTTTTGCAAAATCCTGATCCAACGGAAGAAGAAATTAAAAAAGGCTTGTCGGGGAATTTGTGCAGATGCACAGGTTATACGAAAATAATCGAAGCGGTAACCAACCTCTCTGAGGTTGGATTCCGGTAAACCGGAATGGTAATCAGTATTCAGTATTTGGATCCCTTGTAACCTTAAGTTCCGATTTATCGGGACAACCTTAAGTGAGCAAAGCGAACAACCTTAAATGCGCAAAGCGCATAACCTTAAAACTACTATGACAACTTTCTTTCAACAACTCTCCTCGGCAATTGCTGCCGGTAAATCGGTTTGCCTGGCAACTGTTGTTAAAGCGGAAGGATCAACTCCTCGTGAAGCCGGTGCGAAAATGCTTGTCTTTGCGGACGGGAAAACTGTTGGTACTGTCGGTGGAAGTTTGTTGGAAAAGAAAGTTATTGATAAATCTATTGAACTTATTAAATCCGGAAAAACTTCGCTCGAAAAATTTTCCCTCAAAGATGATGATAAAACAGGTATGATTTGCGGCGGTGAAATGCACGTTTTTGTCGAACCAATAAGTTCCGGTCAACAATTATATATTTTTGGTGCCGGACATTGCGGACTTGCACTAGCAAAAATTGCCGTAGAAATCGGCTTTGCAGTTCATATTGTTGATGACCGGCCGGAGATTGCTTCACGCGAAAGATATCCAATGGCGACATCGATTACAGTTGAAGAATACAACAAAATATCTAAAGAAATAGATTTACCGGCCGATGCGTTTATTGCAATAATGACACAGGGACATTCAGCCGATGCCGTAGTTTTACAAAATCTTATCACAAAAAAATATTCGTATATCGGAATGATGGCGAGCGAAAGAAAACGCGAGCAAGTTTTTGAAAAACTTGGTAAAAACGGTATAGAAAAAACTTTGCTCGAAAATGTTAAATCTCCCATAGGGTTGGATATCAATGCTGAAACACCAGAAGAAATAGCGATCAGCATTCTCGCTGAAATGATAAAATTAAAGTAACAAAAGCACGTGACCGGCGCCGCGCCCCGCGTATGCTGGGGTATGCCTGGTTCTTGCTTTTGATTTAAAGGGCATTAAACGATAGAAAACAAGAAAAGCGAAAGAAAACAGCAAATGTGTTGAGTTGTACTTAACATAATTTGCGCAAATATGTTTGGTACCACTTGACATATTTGTATAAAATGTGTATAATTAGGTTATGCTTATAAAACGCCAAATATTTGATATTCTCAAAAAGCAAATCGATTTGTCTGAAATTGTAGTATTAACCGGTATGCGCCGTGTTGGAAAGACCACATTATATCAAATGATTTTTGATATAGTACCAAGCGCCAACAAAGTTTTTATAGATATTGAGAATCCTATTGAACAGATGATTTTTGATGAAAAGGACTATAATAATATATGGGCAAATTTAAAAACTTACGGAATAACCAATTCTGAGAAAGCATATATTTTTCTTGATGAGATTCAGGAAAAGCCTGAAATTGTTAAAGCCATAAAATATCTTTATGATCATTATAATGTTAAATTTTTTGTTACGGGTTCGAGTAGTTTTTATCTTAAAAATCTTTTCCCTGAAAGTCTTGCCGGAAGAAAAGTTACATTTGAATTATATCCACTTGATTTTGAAGAGTTTTGTATTTTTAAAAATCATAAAATAAAATTTGAAAAAAGTTTTTCTGATAAACTTGATGATAAAAATATCATAAGTTTTGAAACTACTAAAGCTTTTTATGATGAATATATTGAATTCGGCGGGTTTCCACAAGTAGTTCTTACTGAAGACAATGAGCACAAGAAGCGTCAAATAAGTGATATTTTTAAATCTTATTTTCAAAAAGATGTTATGCAGCTTGCGGATTTTCGCAATATTAATGCTTTTCGAGATTTAATGTTATTGCTTTTACAGCGAGTTGGTTCAAAATTAGACATTTCAAAATTGGCTTCTGAAACCGGGGTGTCAAGGATCTCTGTCTATTCATATCTTTCATTTTTGCAGGGGACATATTTTATAAATTTAATATCTCCAATATCTAACAATGTTGACAGGGAAGTAAGTGGTTCAAAAAAAGTATATATTTGCGATACCGGAATAATTAATCACTTTGCTAAAGTTAGCGAAGGCGCATTGTTTGAT
>JAOZNZ010000929.1 GCA_029933535.1 bacterium
TCAACTTCAACAGTTGCCGGAACGATAAAAGTATCAATTGAAACTTTATTATTTTCAAGAATTTTTGCACTTGCGATAAAATCTGTGATTTTACCTCCTGTGCAGGAACCGATATACGCACGGTCAAGTTTCACATCTGAACAATCAGCTGCCGGAGCATAATTTCCCGGTGAGTGAGGTTTAGCCACGCATGGAACAATATCGCTGCCTTTAATTACTAACTCGGAATAATATTTCGCATCAGCATCACTCTTGAATTCAACATACGGTTTATCTGTTCGTGCATTAACATATTCACGTGTTTTATCATCAACATTCATAATTCCGTTTTTGCCGCCTGCTTCAATCGCCATATTACAAATTGTCATTCTTTCTTCCATTGACAAAGCATCGATACCGGAACCAACGAATTCCATTGTACGATAAGTCGCGCCATCGAATCCTATTTCACCAATAATTCTCAGAATAATATCTTTTGCCATCACGCCTTCACCAATTTCTCCATCAATTACAAATCTCATCGTCGGCGGAACTTTCAGCAAAGCTTTTCCTGTTCCCATGACAAAACCGGCATCTGTATTTCCGATTCCTGATGAAAATTCACCAAATGCTCCTGATGTACAGGTATGCGAATCGGTACCGAGTAAAACTTCACCCGGTCGGTTATGACCTTCCTGAGCAAGAGTCACATGACAAACGCCTGTATAAGTATCTGTACCCGGGTCATAGAAATATTTGATATTCTGCCGTTTGGCGAAGTCGCGAAGCGTGTCAATATTTCTATGGCAGAGTTTATCTTTGGTAAAAATATAATGATCAGGCACAAGAACAATCTTCTCGTTGTCAAACACTTTCGTGTCTTTGCCGAATTCTCTTTCAAAAATACCTATAGTTCCCGGACCGCAAACATCGTGTGTCATAAGAAGATCAACGTCAACCCAAATGTTTTCACCGGGAGTAACTTTATCTCTTTGGGCGTGTTTAGCCAGAATTTTTTCTGTTATAGTCTGTCCCATAAGAATTAATATGTGTTTTTTGTTATAATAATTTCACTATTTTACTTTTTAAAATAGTATGATATTTTACACTTTGTCACTTTAAAAGTCAAACACTTAAGAGATGAAATTAAAATTTGGAATTAGAGACAATAACATTTCCCTAAAAAAGACATTGAGCCGAAAAACGTTGGATAGCAACTCTTTATTAATAATCCATGCGGATTTCAATCGACAATAAATGTTGACTGTAAAACACTTATTATACTTTGACAGGATAAACAAGATCTACAGGATAAGAAAATACAATAAAATAGCGCCTTTAGCGACTTTGGCGCTGTGCCCCGCGGATGCCGGGCTTACAAAGACAATAATTTATCAATAATAAAAAAGCCGGAGCTATTCTTATGAAAATAACTCCGGCCGGTTAATTTTATAAAT
>JAOZNZ010000930.1 GCA_029933535.1 bacterium
GTCAGGTGTCAGGTGTCAGGTGTCAGGTGTCAGGTGTCAGGTGTCAGGTGTCAGGATAGTCCCCCTTTTTTAAAGGGCTCTGACCCCGCGTATGCCGGGGGGGCAGGGGGATTTCAAAGAGCCAAAATCAAAATAAAATCTCCAGCATTGAACGTCCAACGAGTTCATTATTTGATTTAAGAACAAGGAACATCGATTTTTGATATTCGATTTATTTAACTTCTTAAATCTTAAATCGTTAATCCTTGTTCGGTGTTCAATTTAATTTGATTTAAGAGCAAGGCTAACGAAGTAACATGTAATTATGGTCACATCGAGTTTTGATATTTGATTTATTTAAATCTTATATCATTAATCGGTGTTCGATAGAACAGCAAAATCATTCTGCTGTACATCATTTTGCAGAATAATTGACAGCAAAATAATTTAAGTCAAATAAAAATAAATGTTTTGGTATTTAAAAAATCGTTTTGTCAAAAAAAATAAAACAATAATATTTTTTGTTCTTAGCAGTTTGTTAATGACAGAAATTGTTGTAGCCAAAAACGCGAAAAACAATTGTTTTATGCACGCTAAAACTATTTTCCAAACCGATATATTCTATAACCCTAAAATCGCTGTTGACGTCGATGCGGTAGTTGTTCATCGGCATATTCATGATGCATCAACTTTCGTTCCCTCAATGAAATCGTGGCAAAATAAGTATTCTTGTGTAGGGAGAATGTTTTTTTCTAATTCTGATGGCGGCAATATATATTCGGCAGGCAAATGGGATGATGTGCCTCACCTTGACGATATAGAAGTTGATGCTGCAACTAATAAACTTACGGGCGGGCGTCCGTATATAGTTCCTACAAAAGGGTGGACAAGCTATCTCAAGGAAATAGCAATACATTCTTTAGACGCCGGAGCAACGGCAATTCTACCTGAAGAGCCGCTGGGTCATACTTACACCGGCTACTCAAAAAGTTTTAAGAAATCCTGGGAAGAATATTATAAATTTCCGTGGATAGGTGAGAATAGTTCTTTACTTGGCAGATATTTAACCGGACAATTAAAGTCCGAACAATTTCTTCAACTTGAACTGGATTTATTAAGGACCACTCAACAATATAATAAATCTAAAAACAAAAATGCGGCTTTTGTAATTCCAATTCATTCGCTTTATGGAAATATTGGCGCTTCGCTTTCCGCACCGTTAGGAACTTCCGTCAATGTAAAAGGAATAGATGGTTACATCGGGCAAATATGGACCGGGCCTGTTAAATGGTCGCTTGACTCTTATTATTCTGATGACAAATCTTTTTTCTGTTCCGCCTACGCTTTATATGATTATTTCACTCAGTTGACTGTTGGGACAGATAAGAAACTCTGGCTTCTCGTTGATCCGGTGGAAGATAATCCACATCACAAATGGGAAAAATTTACTGAATGGT
>JAOZNZ010000239.1 GCA_029933535.1 bacterium
TTTCGCCCCCAGCGGATGAATGTTGGAGTATCATAATTAACACCGCTGATGAGGGTTGGATCTTGTTTTGCGAACAGACCTTTTTCGGCAGGAAGAAAATCCATAGTATCCTGAACAGGATTAATGAATGGTTTAAATGTTGGGTCCTGCTGTTTGTTTTTACTGATTTCCGGCAGACCGGTAGCGATGAGTGTCACCTCAGTTTTTGATTTAAATTCGGAAGAAGTAATAACGCCGAAGATCACATGAGCTTCTCCGCGAATTTCATTATGAACGATTCTAATAGCTTCATGAACATCATTCAAAGTAGCATCATGGCCTGACACGAATGAGATCATCACTTTTTTAGCGCCAACGATATCATTTCTTTCCAAAAGCTGGCTTGCCATAGCGTATCTAACAGCTTTAACCGCGCTATTTCCACCTGTTGCGTCACCGAATCCGACCATTGACTCCCCTTTTTCTTTAAGAACAGTCATAATATCATTATAATCAATATTAACGATACCAACTTTTACAATAAGGTTTGCAATAGCACTAAACGTGTTATTTAAAACATTATCCGACAAACGAAAAGCTTCTGTGAACGGCATATCTTTACCGGCAAGTTTAGTTATTCTATCATTAGGGATACAAATAACAGAATCAACAATCTGGCGAAGTTCATTCAGACCTTTCTTAGCAGTTTCTTCGCGTTGAGTACCTTCAGTGGAAAACGGTAAAGTAACAACTGCAACTATTAACGCTCCGGCAGCTTTGGCAGCTTTTGCAATAACGGGAGTTGCGCCGGTACCTGTTCCGCCTCCAAGGCCTGTCGCGAGGAAAACGAGATCAGCGCCGGAAACCAATTCGGATATTTTTTCATAATCTTCTTCAGCGGCTTTTTTTCCTATTTCAGGATCAGCTCCGGAACCAAAGCCATTAGTCAACCTTTCACCAATCTGGATTTTATCTTCAACATCTAATGCGTCAAGCGCCATCAAATCGGTATTAACAGCAATAAACCGTGCACGGTCTTTGTTTGATTGCATGATTTGATTTAACGCGTTACCGCCACCACCGCCAACGCCGATTACCTGGATATGAATTTTACCGTTTTTCATTTTTTTCCTCGTTTTATATTATTAATTAATGTCTGAAAATTTTATCAAAAAAGCCTGTTGATTTTTTTAGTTCAGCAAGCCTTAAATTATATCCCGATTTGAGCAAACCAAGAATAGTTGCGCAGGACGGATCTCTCAAAAATTCATGCCTGTCAGAATATATGTTTAAATCACTCGTGTTGACATCCGGCATATTTAATAAAGGAGTAGCTACCCGTACAGGTTTCCCGAAATAATTTTTAGTTTTATCTTTAAAATGGTAAAGATGTGTTGATCCGCCGACAAAGACTATTCCGCTACCGATGAGAGAATAGAATCCTTTATCAACGACGTCACTTTTTATAAATTGAATTAATTCATCAACTCTTGATTCGATAATCATTTCGATATCAGCTTTCGGCAATGATTTATTTCTATTTACCGGGGTACCGATTTTAATGATTGAAGGATTTGAGTCAGCAGTAACCGCTTTTTTAGCATAAGTTTTTTTTATATCTTCTGCCTCATCCGCGCGAATATTCAGACCGATCATTAAATCGTTTGTAATATGATCACCGCCAACAGCGAAAACATTTGAAAGATAAATTGTATTATTAAAGTAGACCGCATAGCCGGTAGATCCGCCGCCTATATCAATCAAGAGCACGCCCTCTTTTTTTTCTTCATCTGAAAGAACTGATAAACCTGATGCGATAACATTCCAGCACATACCTGCAATTCTAAAACCTGCATCATTAATTACGCGGCCATGATTTTCCATTATTGTTCTGTCAGCGGTTACCATGTGAACTCTTGCTTCTACACGACCGGCAGCGCTACCAACCGGGTTTTCCTCAACTGCGTGTCCATCCAGACGATATTCCTGAGTGATTTCGTGAATAGCCTCTCTACCTCTTTCCGCGGAATTAGCGCGTGCATTTTCGATGAGATTCGTGATATGTTTTTCTTTAATAGTATCATCGGCATCAAGATTATTTACAACTGCGGCAGTTGTGCAGCAATTTACATGACCGCCGCTAATACCAACATGCAGGCTGTCAACTTCCATACCGGCATCCCGTTCAGCAGATTCAACAGTAGCTCTCACCAGTTCCGTAACTTCACTTTTATTAACAATAACGCTTTTTTTCATTCCCTGGGAAGGTTTCACAGAAGCACCGATAATTTCAATACCGTTTTCCGTGCTGCATTTTGCTATTGCCGCTCTTACGAACGAAGTACCTATATCGAGTCCTGTAATAATAAAGTCTTTTCTAGCCATAATAAGTCCATAAGAATTAGAGCAAGCGTGGAACTACAGCCACATTTGCAAAACGTAAGTCAATTTTATCAGCATTAATACGTTGAAAACGTAATTCATCTATCACACGCACGAGTCTCAAAACCACATCCTGTGAGAACTCGGGTGTGAAGTAAATTTTATTAACGGAAGCCGACTGAAAAACAATATCGGTGGGTTTCTCCAAGTCGATTTTTTTTACTTTTATAAATGTATTTTTTTTAATATGTTTCAATGTGTCAAGAAATTCCATGGCAACAGATACTCGCGGATTATCAATCTTCCTGCCCTCGTGATAAGCTACATTTCTAAGACCTGTGATTTGCGGAAGATGTAGCGCGTACTCCATTTTACTTTCTGAAAGCATTATTCCATCACTGTCGATGGGAATATCATCGTTACCTTTATCATTAACAATAACAGCAATCGGCTCGCGTTCAATAACTTTAATAACAATCATATCCGGGTGTCTTTTAGATACCCTGACAGTTTTTATATCCGGATGTTTCTCAAGTCGTTGTGCGATTGAGCTCAAAGATGTCGCGTAAATATTCATATTAGTTCTGAGACCGGAAATTTTTACGATGGTATGTGGATTAATAGTTTGATTATTTACAACACAAACTTCTTTTATAAAAAAGCCGGGATGTGAAATAAATTTATTGAAAGCAAAAACTCCTACTATAAACAAAGCGACCAGCAACACGCCAATCACAATTGTTACAATCATTGCTTTAAACGCTTTAGCGGCTTTTTTCTTCTTCACAGCCGGCCTGGAAGCAACATTATTATTAATATTCAGACCCATTTTTGATACATTGTTACCATGATAACTCATGAATTATCCTCCTCTGTTTCAACAATTCTATGCGCAAGATTTGAGATTGTTCCCGCGCCAAGAAAGAGAATCGTGGCATCCGGTGAAACAATTTGTTTTAGCATCGCCGGAATATCATTAAGTTCCTTAATATAAACCGCTTTATCGTTAATTTCACGGACAGATTTATATAGAGTCTCTCCGGTTACTCCAGCCGGTTCTTCTCCGGCGCTGTAAATATCTGTAAGAATTAATTTACCGCTTTTACCAAGCACATCGGTAAACTCATTAAAAAGTTTTTCAGTGCGGGTGAATCTATGGGGCTGAAATATAGTAACAACCGGTTTACCTAAAGCATTAGCTGTTTGGAGAGTAGCTTCAATTTCCCGTGGATGATGAGCGTAATCATCAATAACATTCGCGCCGCAAAATTTTCCTATGAATTGAAATCTTCTGTTGACACCTTCAAACAGCCGGCATCCTTTTTGAACAGAAGAAATTGATGCTCCGGCAATCCTTGCGGCAGCAATTGCCTGCAAAGCATTAAGAACATTATGTTCCCCCGGGACATTAAGAGTTATTTTGAATTCACTTTCTGTATTAGACTCTCGAACAAGAAATTCAGAAGAACATTTATTTAATTTAATTTCCAGAGCGGTATAATCGGCTGAACAATCAACAGAGCAGCTAATCATTTTTTTTCCGGAAGCATATTTTGCGACAGCAGTTTTAACATTTTCATCATCAGCGTTATATACAAGAACGCCTTCCGGTTTAACCTTTGAGATAAATTTACCAAAAGCTTTAATCAAAGCGTTTATATCTTCATAATAATCCATGTGGTCAGTATCGATATTTAAAATAACCGCTATTTCAGAATCGAAAATTTGGAAAGAGCCGTCACTTTCATCAGTTTCTACCACCACCCAATCGCTTTTCCCGTTTTTATAATAAGCGTTAAATTTCTGAATATAACCACCAACCACAGCTGTAGGATCTAATCCTGCTGCGTCAAATATAACTGCCGTTAAAGCTGATACAGTTGTTTTCCCGTGTGAACCTGCTATATTAACGCCACGCGAATTATTTACAAGATTTGCAAGGAGTTCAGCTCTATGCAGACATTTTATATTATTTTTTTTAGCGTATATAAGTTCAGGGTTATCTGATTTAATCGCGGTGCTGTAAATAAAGACATCGGCATCATTTACATTTTCAGCTTTATGTTCCGGAAAACAATTAACACCATGATTGCGTAACGCGTCAAGTACAGGTTTTTCAATACAATCCGATCCGGAAACATTTGCTCCTCTCAGCGCGAGCAAGTGTGCCATAGGATTCATTCCAACACCGCCGATTCCACAGAAGAAGCATTTAGCATTTTCATGGTTCCATGGAAACATATTATTAATATTTATATTATTCATTTTTTTCAATAAAATCGCATAACAATTTATCAGCATCAGGTTTTGCGATTGATAAGGCAGCATTACTCATTTCCACTCTCATGCTTTCATTCGAGATTATTTCCTTTAAAGTTTCATAAATCATCTCAGATGTCAGCGTTTCCTCGCAAATAACTTTTGCGCATCCGGCGTTTTCCATCATTTTAGCATTTTCTTTCTGATGGTCGTCTGTTGCATAAGGAAACGGAATCAGTACCGCAGGCAAACCCGTAGCAGAAAGTTCTGACACAGTTAAAGCGCCTGCACGAGTGACAGCAACGTCAGCCATTTTGTAAAGTTCGCCGACATTATCTGAGAAGGTTTTAACCAAGTTTTTAATTTTGGATTCATTATATTTCTTTTCGACATTTTCCTCATAATTTTTCCCGGTAATATGAACAACCTGAATTCCGGGAAAAGTTTTCTTCAATATGCACATTCCGTCTGCAACAGTTGTATTAAGACATCGCGACCCCTGGCTACCGCCAATAATCAAGATCACAGGATTTCCCTTCACGAAACCTGTCAATTCAAATCCACTTTCCGAAGAAGCATTAAGGATAGATTTTCTTATAGGAGTACCGGTTTGACATGTATCTGATTTTTTTTTTGCATAGTCTATCATCATCTGCATCTTAGCGTTTCCCGCGTCAATACTGTAGGCAAATTCAGCTCCGTGTTTAACAAGCATTCTAACCACTTTACCGGGAACTGCATTTGATTCATGCACGGTAACATTTCTGCGCAAAACGAGACCGGTAAACAGCAGTGGAAAACAAGTGTATCCTCCAAATCCAACAATATAATCAGGCTTAAAACGTATAATATAAACAGCCGACTGTAAAAATCCGAATGACATTTTAATAAAGAAAGAAATCTTAGATAAGATTCCTTTTTTTAATGACGCTGATTGAATAGAAATATAATTCAGCCCGGCACCGGTCGCCATTCTTTGCTCCATAGAATCCGGCCGGCCGACATAATGAACGGTCGCATC
>JAOZNZ010000931.1 GCA_029933535.1 bacterium
CAGGAATCTTTTTTGATAGTTATCCATTGAATGACAGCGCGGAATATATCAAAATCGTTGCAGCACCGCTTTTGAAAGATTATTTGAAAGTGCTTCAGTTAACTGTTGACGATCCTGAAAAATTTCCTTTTAGTGAATTCAAAAATGTCGGTTTCGTTGACGGTGCCGCTGTTCTGAATAAAGCTAACGCGAAAAACACTGACACAGAAGAAAAAGAAGAGTCCGAGTTAGAAAAAAAGTTTCTTGAATTAAAAATAAAAATGATGGAAATTCCGGCACAGCCATTTAATGTGGTGGAAAATAAAAATCATCCTGCGGATATTATAAGCGCTTGGATTATTAACAGGATGTGATTTATTATTTAATGATTTAGTTAATGAAAAATGTTATAATACAGATTAATATGATAATAAATAAAAATATATTCATTAGTGTCTATTTGTGTCCATTCGTGGTTAAAGACATTCGTGGTTAAAAAATATTAGTGGTTAAATATGCTCTTCAAAAGATTTCGACATAAAAGAATTGATGAAAAAAACCGCAAAAAATATCAGGAAACCTTCCTCGATAATTCCGACTTTATATGGCCCGTATTTCTCGTTGATGGAGAAAATATTAAACAGGAAATTCCGTCCATGCCGGATGTTTATCACTTTTCTTCTGATGTTCTCATTCGCGAGCTGAAACCTCTTGTAAAATCAGGGCTGAAATCTGTTCTTCTATTTGGTGTTCCTGAAAAAAAAGGCGTTGAACAGGCGTACTCAGAAAACGGGATTGTTCAAAAAGCAATTCCAATAATAAAAAAAGAATTTCCTGAACTTGAAATCATTACCGATGTTTGTCTTTGTTCATTTACTGAAAACGGTCATTGCCATATCGGCGATAATGATAAAACTTGTGGAATTCTTGCTAAAATCGCCGTTAGTCATGCTACCGCAGGCGCAGATGTTGTTGCTCCTTCAGACATGATGGACGGAAGAGTATATTATATAAAAGAAGCATTGACAAAAATGAAATCCCCCTCCCCCACTTTAAGAAAGGGGGACTGTCATCCGCATATAATGTCGTATGCGGCGAAGTTCGCGTCAAATTATTATGGACCGTTTCGCGATGCGGCAGACTGCACGCCAAAATCGGGTGATAGGAAAAGTTATCAAATGGACTATGCGAATTCTGAGGAAGCGATGGAAGAAATTGCCGCTGATATCGAGGAAGGAGCTAATTCAATTATCATAAAACCGGCTTTGGCTTATCTTGACATAATAGCAAAAGCGAGGATGAAATTTTCATGTCCGATAATTGCCTACAATGTTTCCGGAGAATACAAAATGTTGAAGATGGCAGTTAAAAATGGTGATGCAAAAGAAGAAATAATTTACGAAACTTTATTGTCAATGAAACGCGCCGGTGCAGACAGAATCATCTCATATTTC
>JAOZNZ010000932.1 GCA_029933535.1 bacterium
TAACGAATAACGAATAACGAATAACGAATAACGATTAACGATTAACGATTAACGATTAACGATTAACAATAAATAAATAAAATGCGTAATTTCTTTACTCTATATAAACGAGAATTAAGCTCCCTTTATTATACGCCGACAGGCTATATTGTAATGTGCGTTTTTCTCGCCGTGCTTGGATGGGTTTTCTGGATTCTTGTCGGAATATTAAACCTTCCGCAAAACGTTAAACTTAACGAAGATGTTTTCAGTATTATGTTTGGCGGTACTTTCTTTTATTGGATAATTCTTGCAGGTGTAACATCAGCTCTTACTATGCGGCTTTTTGCAGAAGAGCGCCGGTCAGGCACAATCGAATTACTATCCACTGCCCCTGTTACAGATATGCAAATAGTTCTTTCGAAGTATTTTTCAGCTCTCACTTTTTTATTATTGATGTGGGTGCCGACAATTATTTATGTAATGATACTTGGAAGGTTTGCTACAGTGGATTACGGTGTTGTTTTCTCAGGATATGTAGGCACTATATTTCTTTGTGCTATGTTAACATCACTTGGTCTTTTGATGTCTTCATTTACAAAGAGCCAGTTTGTATCTTTTGTAATTTCCTTTGTGCTTATTCTTATGCTCTTTTCTCTTAACTTCATGCAGAATATAGTTTCACCTTTCTGGCGTGAACTATATCAGTATGTAAGTATTCTGGAACAGTTTCAGGATTTTCCCCGTGGTGTAATAGCATCGCGCAGTGTTGTTTATTTTTTAAGTTTAACTATTCTTATGCTTTTCTGCACTGTTAAGAGTGTGGAATCTCATAAATGGAGATAAAATGCGAAAACAATTTACAAGAAGAATAGCCTTTGGTGCTAATGTAGCTTTAAGTATCATTTTGATATTGGCACTCGTTGTTATGGCAAACTGGATTGCGAAAAAATATCCGAAAAACTATGACTTTGTACAGACGAGTAATTTATATAAATTATCTGATAAAACTAAAAATATTATAAAGTCTTTAAATCAGGATGTTGAATTTTACGTATTCAGCAATCCGCAGGATTCTGAACTTTATTCAAAGATTCAACGATTGCTGAAAGCATATAATACTGTCTCACCACGTGTCAAACTGACTATGGTTGACCCCGTGCGCGACATTAATAAAGTTCGTATTCTCGCCCGGGATTTAAATGTTGAAGAACCTGATACGGTAGTTATAAAAATAGGCGACAATAAAAAGGTCCTTACTGAAATGGATATGGCTGATTTTACATTCAGACATAATGATTATACCGGCGGACAAATTAAAGATATGAAACAGTTTAAAGCTGAGCAGGCTTTTACTTCGGCTATTCTTGAACTTATTAATCCTAAGAAAATTTACGCGAAATTTACTGTTAAACATGGCGAAAAAAATATCTTCGGATATAAAAATGACGG
>JAOZNZ010000240.1 GCA_029933535.1 bacterium
AGATAGGGGATATTAGAAGCTGAAATTTCTACACGGTAAGTTCCGGCTTCAGGATTATTTATGACTATTCCTTCTACATTGTTTACATGATCGTTGTTCGGCGCTGAACCATAAACGTGAATCCATAAATCACCGAAAGTGTCGTTTACCCAACTGCTGCCGGCGTTATACCAAGAACGTGGGGAATTACTGTCCGGATCACGTATTTGCCGCATATTACTTCCTGAAATTTGTTGCGTACCAATATAAAAGTTTGTTGTAGTTATAGCAACATTAACCGGAATATTCAAAATTGACAACCCACCGCCTGCGCCAACAGCAATAGTTTGTGAGAAAAGTACTGCGCCCGGTTGGCCGATTGTGTCGCTTCCTGCCCATATAAGAACAGCAATGTTACCGCCGGAGGAACCTATGTCATAAGTTAACAGCTCAATATTTGAAAGAGTTAGCGGGAGTTCCGGAGCAGTACATCTTTCAGCCTGATAGAGTCCGTCACTATTAACTACAGTCAGAAAATTATTATTTGTATAATAAAATAAATCAACGTTAGTATTTCTTGCGAGCGGGAAATTAGTGTTTCCACTCGGGTCAATAACCCGCATATCGAGGTCGTTAACAAGTCCGCCTCCGCTTATTGCATTAAAGTCAGAATTCAAAGTATAGCGTGATCCCATAAAATCTGTCCAGGTGAGAAGGAATTTCGCCGGATAATTAGTGTTTACAAAAACAAAATTAGTATAAACCATTCCCGGGTTATTTACAGGATTATCCCAACCATTCCAGAATTCCATAGAATAAAAATTATCTTTATAAAGACTGTTTTCGAGATTGAGTATTCCCCATCCTTCAACACTGTTGGGTGCAGCAGTTATTTCCCGTGTCGCGCCGGTACCGTATTGGCCGGGATCTAAATCAGTGGCACCGTTCATCATCAGAGATTTCAGCAAAACGGCGGGAGGGTTGGCAACTCCTCGTTCTTCTCTCACATAATTTCGCAGTACGGCAGCAGCTCCCGAAACAAGCGGGGTTGACATGCTTGTTCCGCCGCTCCAGACATAATTGCTGTTTCCGGCAAGAATACCAGAGTTTCCCCAGAGGATACCTGTGCTTAGGGGTATAGCATGTGTTCTTGTTGAAGCAATAAAAGTGCCCGGCGCGACGATATCAGGTTTGATTCTACCGTCATCGCACGGTCCTCTGCTTGAAAAAGCAGCCATTCCGTTTGTATTGTTAGCTACTCTGTCGGATTTAATTGGTTCATTAGGAAAACTTGGCCCCGAGATGTCTGACCAGGTAGGAGTATA
Source organism: bacterium (assembly GCA_029933535.1). GTDB lineage: Bacteria > Auribacterota > UBA3054 > UBA3054 > B51-G9 > B51-G9. The sequence continues at coordinate 1,305 of JAOZNZ010000240.1, forward strand.
TGTCGATCGGTTTCCTTCAGTAGCGCCGACAGTAAGACAATTTTTAGCAGTGCCCGGTGTTCCCATAGAGCCGGGATCAACAACACCATTAGGCGATGTTGTGTCAGCGCCTGAATTACCTGACGAAAAACATATCAGAAGATCCGGATTACTGTAAACGAAATCGTCAACTGCTCTGGAATGGGAATTATATACACCGTATAAAGACGATCCCCAACTATTTTGATGAATCTTTGCATTGTCGGCATAAGCCTGTCCAAAAAGAATCCGTAAGTCGGAGGGTACTGAAAGGCCTCCGTCATCTTTTCCGATTGCCTGGAAAACTAATTTAGCTTTTGGCGCCGAACCGGCATAACAGGTATTTGGAAAACTATTGATAAGAGGGTTTGCACCTGACATCTTTCCATTGCCAAGAACTGAACCTGCGACATGTGTTCCGTGTCCTGAAAACCCATCATCAGGCCCGTCTCCTGCAACATCATAAATTGAGATGATTCTGCTATTACCGGCTCCATTTTTAAAATCATCATGAATACCCGAGCCGAGAGTTCCAACATCTATTCCACTGTCGGCTATTGCAACAACCTCATTACTTCCATAGTATTCCCGAACATCCCACATTTCGCGTACGCTCATAATATCAACGGATTTATTATTCATAAAACGCGGACGAGGTGCATATTCAATAAAAATGATTTGGCTTAAATTTGCTAATTCGTTTATTTTGGATACCGGAAGAGTGATTTCTAAGATTATTTCTAAAGGATCGGCAGTCCAGGAATCCACAGTTCCAAGTGCTTTAGCTTGGGAAATGCAAGAATTTAAATCTGAGTCAGGTGTAAAAACGGCTTTAACAGTAATGTTTTCGGTTTGACTTTTTATTTTCAGAACATAATCCAACTTGTCTGAAATTCGATATTCAGGAGCATAGTTGCCTGTCCAACGAACTTTGTTCATTGTTTTAACATTACCAAGATTTACGGCATTGATTTTTACGATATAAGTATTATCAGGAATATAACCATAAATTTTATAACCTTGTTGTTCAAATTCTTTCAATGTCGCGGTATCCATTTCTCCATTAAGCTGAACAAGCCGCAAAGAATCATTAACAGGTTGCTCTGCTGTAGCCATACTGACATATTTTCCTTTTGAATCAAGTGATTTAAGCGGATTGACCATTCGCCCGCCAAGTTTAACGAAATCGCTTTTTTGGGTAATAGTAATTATTTTCCGTTGATTAATAAAAGTTGGAGCTTTAAAGGTTTTTATTTCTAAAACTTCTTCTCCGAGAGCAGAAAAAGAGAAAAAAGAAACGATAGATAGTAAAATAGTAAAATACTTCATGATTTCCTCCGGTTAATTTGTTGGTATTTAAAGTAACCAAAGCATCCCTGCTTTGGTAAGTTCAATTGTTATCCAATACAAAGAATTACATAAACCCAGTTCGCAAGAAAAAGAACAATGGCTGATAACCAAGCGATTTTACGTCCTCTTTTTTTAAATGATATTTTAATCGTTCGGGCAAAAATAAATTTGAACAGCAAATCTATAATTACAATTATGCCTATAGAAAAAACTAAAGGATTATATTCCCATGCCTCTATAAATTTACCGTGCAATAAAGAGATTATGCCTCGGGTTGTTCCGCAGGTCGGGCATGGGTAACCTGTAAATCTTTTAAACAGGCAAAGATCTATATAATTACTTAATTTAAAATTAATTAATGTGGCAACGCCAACCAAAGTTAACCATAACACTATAATTAGTGTTGCAAAGAGCGGGATATTTGGGTAACGTGAAGCACGAATGAGCTTAATTTTCACATTTTTCTCTTTTAATACTTTCTAATTAGGGTACGTTATTTCGACCCGAAATAACTGCTTTACAAAAATGTACCGTACTTTTCGGTCAGGCACTAATTATGATCAGCTTACTGCACTTGCAGCCACACCAAGTATCATTACTGCAATCCAAATTAATAAGCCGATAATATTAAGGCCGACACTGACCATACCACATATTTTACCTGCTTGAGTTATTCCTCTTCCTTCCGGATCCATAATTCCTGCGTCCATTTCTTTAAGGTCATTATTGCCCATGATCCAGGCAATAATTCCACAAATCATACAACACGCGATGCCGATGATTCCAAGAACAAGAATGGTTGTTCCCCGATGTGGTTTTAAGGTTTCAACTTGTGGATTAACGGTTTCTACTTCAGCTGTGTAAGTGTTTTCTTCGTTCATGGTATCTCCTTGTAGAGTTTAAATAATTAATTGAAAAAAAATTCTAAATTTATCCCGATATTTTCATCGGGATAAATTTCCTCTTGTTTAATAAATAATAAATGATAAATGATAAATAATAAATAGAAACCGGTTCAGGTATAAGTGCGGCACCGGAAACTACTAACGAATAATATTGTTGACTGCCATAGCTTGCCGCAAGGCCTTTATGGTTGACAACTACATTATAAATTCCCGACATGGCACCTGTATTTATAACTACCTGCTCAACATTATCAACAATATTGTCACCGGTTGTGGCATTATTTCCCGGATTATCAACATCAAGAACAAACGGATAATTCGTAGTTCCGTTTGGTGAAATTATTCTTAAATCCAGATCGTTTACTAAAACAGGCGCTCTGCTATTATGTGCTGAATTCCATGGACCCTCCGGGTCTGTCCAGCAGATTGTTGCTTTGAAAGGTTCGGAACCATTAATGTAAAAATTGTGCTCATCATCCGGATTGGCGGCATCAAGTAGTTCTTCAGTGATTTCAGCTGTCACATCAATTAAATTTGTTCCTCGGGTAATAATGTCAGCAGCTTCTTTAGTGTTCATAAGTCCCCATCCATAAGAATAATCAGGGCCGGGTCGACCTATATCATCGGATGTATGAATTATAACTCCTTTTAAAGTACTCGACCGCATATCGCTGGAATTCAAGTTTCTGTAATGTTGAATTAGAAGGGCGGCAGAACCGCATACATTTGGTGATGACATGCTCGTGCCGCTCAATGTTGTATAATCAGAATTATTACCGTTATCGCACGAATATAAATCCACGCCGTTACCCACAACATCCGGTTTTATTCTTCCGTCATCGGCGGGACCCCAGCCGCTAAAAGAAGACATTGTCGCAAATCCTAAGTTACGCGTGCCGGAAGAAACTGCATCATTTACCGCCCCGACAGTAAGTATATTTTTTGCGATACCGAGATATGTAATAGAATCATAGCCGCCATTATAATAAACACCATCTCCAAGCGGATGAACACTGTCATTGTAAGTAATTGCTTTCCAAGTTCCGCCATTGTTGTAATAAACAGTATCTCCGTTAGAAGGGCCATCATTTCTGTCATTTCCTGCAGATTTGATTATAAGATAATAAGGGGCATCATAAGCTATTACATCCCATTCACGAGTAGAATAATAATACATTCCGAAATTTTTGTCATACATAACCGATATATCATAAAACCAATACCAGGCACTGCCGCCCCACTGCCATCCTGTCCCTATTCCGTAAGAGTGGTTGGAAACATATATTTTAGTAGATTGATTTGGTGCCGAAGCAGCACGGTTTGCCATTTCTGAATCATCTGAATTCCAGTCATAAGAATCAATTTTTGCACTTGGGGCCATGCCAAGGGCGGCAGAAATATAACCTTTGGCGCCTATCGTTCCACCAACATGTGTGGAATGGTAATGAGAAGCAGCGCCATCCATCACAGTAACACGATTGTCGAACTCCTGATGAGTTGAAAGAACTGAACCGCCATCCCAAACGCCAACTGTCAGATTTGCTCCATTCAAATTATATGGCGAAATGTTTCTTACAAGATTAGCAGCTGTAGAAATTGCCGCGTTGACATTATGAGTAATATAGTAAACAGGTCTGCCATTTTCGATTCTAATTATTTCGTGAAGTGTGCCGTCAACTTCATACCGAACCCGGCGATTGTTGGCTCGCGCCCAGGCTTCAACATCCACTTTTTCTTTTTGCTCTTTTTTCTGAAGTTGTTTTACTTTTGCGCTTCGTGCGTTTTCGTCAGAAAATAATGCTGGATATTTTGGTGTAGTATTAGCGTATAAAATAGTAGTCGCAAATAAACATAACACAATAATTATAATTTTCTTCATAAGATATCTTAGACTCAAAGTTATTAAATGATATAATAGTAGTAACTGGTATCGTTCGAAAAAAGGGATTTCCGGTCAGACACCAGCTAAATTTTCAATTTACTATTCTTATTATATCATATTTATCATATTTTTTTCTTAAATTAATTTTCTTGAAAAATTAT
>JAOZNZ010000933.1 GCA_029933535.1 bacterium
GATTGCGAAAAGGGGCAGACACAAACTCACCTTAAAATTATAGGACCGGAGGGTGAATTAATCCCCTGTCAAATTATAGAAAATGAAAATTCAAAAAAAGTTATTTTCCGCGCTGAAAATATTCCCGGTCTAAGTGCAAAAGTTTTTCACTTAATATATTTAGTGCCTAATACGGCAGAAAAAACTGAATTTTCCACAGCTTTAAAAGTTGACGGATATCGGTTATCCAACCGCTTTGTTCAGGTTGAGATCGATAAGAAAACCGGTAACATCAGCTCTTTGAAAAAAAACGGCGTTGATAAAAATTATTTCTCACAGGAAACGATGGGCAATGAACTGGAAATATGGGGAGATATACCCCCTGACCCGCCAAACGGCGAACCTGCCTGGAATATTTATCTTGCTGATAAATGTGAAAAACCGAAAGTGATGGATGTTTCCGTGCTTGAAATCGGACCGGTAAGAGCAGTGATTCGCATTAAAAAATCCTTCAATCAATCTACCTTTGAGCAGGATGTTATTTTGTATGATCATGCTGAACAAGTGGATTTTGTGCTTCGTGTGAATTGGCACGAACGATATCTTTTTGCTAAAGTTGCATTTCCTTTTCAATTGGAAAACTGCTACGCCACTTACGAAATCCCTTTCGGCTTTATTGAACGCTTCGATCATTCAATTAAAAATGGGGATGGCTTAAAACTAAACCACCCGCCACGTGAATGGTCACCGGCCGATGGTACCAAATTCGAAGTTTCCGCTTTACGGTGGGTAAATGTATCAGATGACAATACCGGTTCCGGGATTACCTTGCTGAATGACAGTAAATATGGCTTTTCCTATGAAAATAAAACGCTCAGAATGAGTTTGATTCGCAGCCCGAGACGCGGCTATGCTGAAACAACAGAAGCCTGGTCGGATCAGTCGGATCATCCAATTGTTGGTACCCATGTCATAAAATATGCTCTTGTTCCCCATCAGGGCAAATGGCAGGACACAAACACTGCACAGCAGGGAGTAGAGTTTAACTCTCCATTGTTAACAGCACAGGAATCACAACATTCCGGAAAATCAAGCGACTCATTAATCCAACTGAACATTGAACCGCATAATATTGTTATTGAGACAATTAAAAAAGCGGAAGATTCGGATGATATGATTATCCGTTTGTACGAAGCCCACGGAATTGATACTAAAGCTATTCTTACATTTAATAAAACTCTCGTTTCTGTAATTGAAACAGATATGTTAGAATGGGACAAATATGTTGATGCAAAGGTTTTCCATGCTGATGGGAAAAAGGTAGCTATCGCCATGCAAAAACATGAAGTGAAGACATTAAGAATAAGGCTGGAGGATTTCATCTAACATTCGGAGGAAATTCATCTCTTCGCGATGAATTTATAGTCCGGATTTTTGATTTTGATTTTTAT
>JAOZNZ010000934.1 GCA_029933535.1 bacterium
ACCGCATTTTTGATATATTTGCGGCAGATTCCAATTGAAGCCAAAAGTATCCGGCAGCCATGCTATTTTAACATCTACAACAAATTTTTCTTTGAAATAGCGTTTCCCATATAGATATTGTCGGACGAGACTTTCTCCACCGAGAATGTTGGCAGTATGTTCAACCCAGGATCCTCCAACGATTTCCCAACGTCCATCGTTCATTTTTTGTTTAATTTGTTGAAAAATTTCAGGATAGTAAAGTTCCATCCATTTATAGATTTGAGCTGAGCTTTGCGCAAAAACAAAATCATCGTATTGTTCCATTAAATTCAGCACGCTTCGAAAAGTCAATGGACAGACTTCGTGCATTGTTTCACTGACAGGCCACAACCAAGCCAGATCAATATGAGCGTGACCGATGAGATAAAACTGTCCTTTTTCGATATTTCCAGTGTTTTGATTCATTTTCATAATTGTTTTTTCAGTTAATTATTTGTATCGGTGTTTCGTTTGCCTTTTTTTATTGTAATTTTCGGCAATAAATATATCTCACTCTATACAAAAAAATATATAAACAGAACTATTAACAGCAGAACCATTAAATACAAAACAAATTTTATAATGTAATTTCTTAAATAATATTTTCTATTTCATCAACCAATCGCGATAGTTCAAAATAAATGTTACTAAAGCAAACCCTTATTCTCCCAAAAGATAACTAAACAATTTATCGTATTGTGCAAAATCGGGAACAATAAGATTGGCTCCTGCCTTTATCAACCGTTCCCGTTTTTCTATATTCAAATCATAACGCCGTATTTCATCAGATGCAATCCCAATGGCTATTCCGCCGTGTTTCCTTGCCTCACGCAATTCTACCGGTCCATCTCCGAAGACAGCTAACTGAGGCCCTTTGAGATTATTTTTGTGCATAATTTTTTCCAGAACCATTTTTTTGGAGTATTTTTTCACATCTCCCACAGCGCCGAAGATTCCGCCATTAAACAGGTTTGCATAACCCAACATATTTGCTTCTTTTATAACATCTTCCTGATCAGTTCCACTAGCCAAGTAAAGGCATATCCCTTTACTTTGAAGTTTTTTAAGAAATTCAACAGAGCCTTTTATAGTAAAATCCGACACATCAAGTTCTTCTGCCTGCAGCCGGTTAAACCTTTTGCCGACCATTTTCATCAGTGCCTGATTATAGATTTCTTTATACCCCTGAGCGGAAAGGATTTCATCTTTTTTTACAAACCCGAATTCGCTCACTATCTCCATCAAAGCCTGCATTTGAAGGATTGTCTGAATGCCGGTAGATTTATCAATATAATTTTGAATATACTCAGTGACCTGAAGAAATTCATCCTCAGTTGCATTATGATAATATTCACCGAGAATTGCTTTGATCATAACCGGTCCCATAATATCTTCCCAACCCTGACGAA
>JAOZNZ010000935.1 GCA_029933535.1 bacterium
TGGTTCCCTTGTGGATAATTATATTTTCTTCTTCAGGAGTAAGTATATTATATTTAGAATTATTCATAGATGTTCCGGTATTTTTTTCCGTACAGGAAATTAAACTGATAAGTAAAATAATATAAAATGTAAATTTCATAAATTAATCTAATTAGTGGGCGCATAATAAGACTGGTACGTCAGTTCGATCCGAACTGACTGATTATCAAAGACTTACTTTCACGTATAACCATTATTTCCTCAGATAATTAATAAATAACAATTGATAAATAACAATTAATAAATAGAAACCCGGTTCCGGAATAGCTTGCTGCGCAAAAGAAATAGTCCATAAAGGCGCTCTGGAACCGACCGGAATGGTTTGCTGTTCCCAATCTACGCCACCATTGCTTGTGTGCCAAATATATCCCGTACTATTGTATCCATAAACTGCTGTCCATGCTTCCTGAGTATTTACGGCAGTCATGCCCATGGCGTAATAAGTCATAGTGTGATCTGTCCATGTTGCTCCACCATCGTTAGAAAGTTCGATAAAATTATCACAGGCAACCCAAACAGATTGTGTGTCAATTGCATAAACTTCGTTAGCATCACCTAACCCGCCCTGAGAAGGTTGTTTAACCCAAGTGTCTCCTCCGTTTTCTGTGTGATAAACCAGAAATCCTTTGCCACCAACCGCCCAAACCGTTTGAGAATTTGCGGCAGAAATTCCAAGAATATGATTAGCATTTGTTATTCCACCGTTAGTTTGGCGAATCCATGTTTGTCCGGCATCAGTAGTTTTTAGCATAGTCGCAAAATCAAAAGTAGAAGTGCCCACGCCGCCGACCCAAACGGTAGAACTGTCAATTGAAAAAAGGCCCTGTAAAAGCGTGTTTGTGTATTCAATTGGAAGACAATTAGTCCATGAGTCTCCATTATTGTTTGAACGAAGAATCGCGTCCATTCCAATTGCCCAGATATTGTTGCTGCTAACATGAACTTTACTAAGAGAAATATCTTGCAGAGCTGTTTGTCCAAAACCTTTACGATTCCAGGTTTGCCCACCGTCAACAGTATTGTAAATTGTTGCATAACCAGATTCTGAGTCTCCTACAACCCAAGCGGTTTTCGGGTCAACAGCAAAAACACCAAGCATATTCACATTTGCAATTTGATTGCTGCCCTGTCGAACCCAATTGTTTCCGCTGTCAGTTGTAGCGAGAACAGTTCCGGCGCCGCCGGTTTTTAAGCCTACTGACCATCCGGCATAATCCTCACTTTTGGAGAGAGAAGAATAAAAAAGGATTAATGAAATTGATGTATAAAATAATATTTTCATTTTACTAAAATTTATTGAATTTTAAAAATAACATCTATTAATGCTTAACTAAATTATATCACTTAATTTACAGAAATACAATCACATCCCGCCATAGGCGGGGTTG
>JAOZNZ010000241.1 GCA_029933535.1 bacterium
AAAGTTATCACGGTGATTTAAAGCATGTAAGCAAAGACTTAAGCAGCAAAATTATCAGCTCAGTTGATAATGGAAATTATGACGCTCAAACTTTAATTGCTGATTATTGCAAATTACTTTATCAACGGTATGGTACTTATCAGGATGTCGCCGAAATAACAAAACTTGACAGACGGACGGTGAAGAAATATGTGACGATGGATTGATGGATATGGAGTGCAGGAATAAAGGCGCATTAGCGGCATTTACTGCGCGGTCGCGAAGCGATCGAACTTATAAACCAAAATATATAAAAACAGAACTATTAAATACAAAACAAATTTTATAATGTAATTTCTTAAAAAATATATTAATCGGCTGGCAACAATTTATAAAATGAAAATAGAGCAAGAATTAATAATTTTTTGGGGTACACCTCATTGTTTAAAGTTAGCTGATCCGGTCTTGGTTTATCTGCCTTTTGCGAGCTTTGCTCCTTAGCGAGACAACTACTCTTTAATACATACTGTCAAATAAGCAAAAGTTCGGCAGCAATTTATTTTGACAAATGTATTGACAAAGTAAATCATTTATGATATAATAACTATGCTTTAATACGATATTTATATGTGACAAATTAAATGACAGAAATAGTGACAAAAAAGTGGGCAAGATTATGGATAAAATAAAAAAAGTGGTGACTCATAAATCAGGGAACTTCGTTTTTAGCCGGAAATATGATTGTGAAAAACTTGCTGAATACTTAATAGAAGCAAATATTCTTAACGCAACTATTAAAGATATTCCTATTTTGCCTGCTTCCATGGCTAAAATTGATGAAGAATTGATGATTCGTTCTATTTTCAGTACCGCAGCGATTGAAGGCAATCCACTGTCAGAAGAAAAAGTTTCTGATATAATTCTTAAAAAAGGAGATGCGTTAAATGATAAGCAGATGGAAATTTATAATTTAAAAAATCTGTATTTTGAGATTCATCAATTACCACCAAATTTTGATTTAAGCTTAGATTTTGAAAAGACGGCCAAAACTTTTCAAAGCATTATTACAGAAAACATTAATTATTCAGACAATATTCCCGGAAAATACAGAAATCATCCTGTAAAAGTCGGCGATAAAGAGCATGGTGGAATTGACACACCACCAAAAATATTAGCAGATATTAAAATATTAATGAAGTTTTTTGCAGAATGGTATAAAACCAATTTGTCTAATGAAAATTGTTATATTAAAGCGGCTTTAGCGCATCTTTATATAGGATTGATTCATCCTTTTGGTCAGGGAAACGGGAGAACCGCGCGAGCGATTGAAGGATTAATATTACAACAACATAAAATTAAATATTTACCAAAGATGTTATCAAATTATTACTACAAGAATATTGATGAATATTATTGGGCATTTTCAAACACAATACAATCTATAAGAAAGAAAGAATATGATGTCACTCCATTTCTTGAATTTGTATTAAAAGGTGTTACGGAATCATTTTTTGAATTAAAATTAAAAGTTATGTTTTATATTAAAACACTTGCTTTACGGGATTATTATGATTATCTTCTTAATAATAAAAAAGTTAATAAGAGGCAGGAAGAATTTTTAAAAATATTATTAAACACCAATGTAAATTTTTCTTTAAAAGATTTGTATGTAAATGATATTTTTAAACTTTTGTTCTTGAAAGTCAGCGAGCGTACCGCAAGGAGAGATATAGATTCATTATTGAAACAAAAATTGCTTTTTGTTCGCAATGACGGAAAATTGCAACTTAATTTTAAAGTAATGACGGGGTGAATCCTAATCCGTGGTTCGTAATCAGTGTTCAGTGTTCAGGTGTCAGTATCCATTAATCCAAAGTATTTCGGTCGCTCCGCGGCCGCGCAGTAAATGCCGCTATCGCGTCTTTATTCCTGCACTCCATATCTATCATTCCATCAATCCAATCTTTTGCTACCTTTCACATATTTGTTTATAATCACAGTATTTACAATTAGCGGTAGCATCCGTTTGGCAGAATTTTACTTCGAGGGGAATTTTTTTGTCAATTATTGTTTTTAGTATACTTTTCACAAAAGATATTCCGCTTTCAAATTCTTCGTCTTCGAATTCTATAGCAGTGTATTTTATTTTTTTTGTTTCCGGCGGGATGTTAAAAAAAGCAATTTCCGGTTTAAAGCCATATTTTTGAGAAAACCAGAGGGAGTAAAGTAATAATTGAACATCCTTCCACTCCATTTTTTGTGGTGCGAAGATATTTTTTTTGCTTTTTGTTTGGCTTCCGGTTTTAAAGTCAATAATTCTAACTGTTTTATCATTAATTTTTTCAATTAAATCTACTTTCCCTTTTATTTTTATTTTTTCGCCATTAATTTCAAATTCAGGGAAAATGTTGAATTCCGAAAAAATTTCATTCTTCTCGTTTTTCATAACTTCCCATCCATCAAAAATTTCGCGAAAAACAGATACAAAAACTTCTAATCTGCGCTTAAGATTTTCCTGCTGAATCTGGATGATCGGGTTAAGCGGATTACCGTATAAACTTTCAAGACTATTTTTCAAAGCATCAAGAAAAATATCTTTTACTTCTTCATTGTCTTTTATAGAGTGAAGCTGATCTAAATTTTTATTAATAATTTCGTGAATTATGTTTCCTATGTCCACTCCTTCGAGTTCGTTTGAAAAATCATCCGGAGCATATATTTTTTGTATTCTTTTAAGATAAAATTTAAACGGGCAGGATAAATAATCATTAATCGCGGTAACTGAAAGTGAGTTAAGGAAGTCGATATTTAATTTAAATTCTTTTGGGGGTTCCAACGAAGTAATATGCTGCTGCATGTTTATTGACCCAAAATGCTGGTTACATTCAGCATTTTTTATTGATTGAGTTTCTAATTCATTATTTTTCTGTTCATTTTTTTCCGGAGCATAGAATTGTTTTAAAATTTTTGCCTGATTTTCAAAATCCCGGCAGAATAAAATTTTTCCGGGTTTAAGAGGATCATTCTCCGCTGAACGTCTTCCAGCGATAAAATATGAATTCCCGGTTTTTTCTGTAATGCATTTAGTAAGATATTTATCTCTTAAAAATCTGCTGTTATAATTTGGTAAGTTAAGTTTTTCACGTAAAGAGTTCGGCAAAAAAGGATCCGCAGAAAATTTTTCCGGAACAATACCTTCATTAAAACCCGCTACAATGATTATCGGCGAATCATCAAGCGCAATTTCCAGCCAGCCGGTTATGTCAATCACCGGTCCGGTAGGTTTAGGGATAAGAGCGGTATTTTTCAAAAGGGACAGGAAGCGTAGGATTGCGGTTTTTCCGTCACAATTTTCATTCCATGGTATTCTTGAGCTAACAATTTCATCACTTAACTGCATCCATTTATCAAGCGCATCCTGATGAACGGAAATATTGTTATTGTTTGGTAAAATAAATGGAGGGGCGAATATTTTTTTAAAAACGTTGTTAATTTTGTTTGGCCAATCAGTAATTTTTGATTTTGTGGAGAGTGGAGAAATAATTTCCTGAAGAATAAATTCCGGAATTTGTTTTACAAGTGGATATTGTTCAACATCAAAAAAGTGAAAGTTTTTTTCATCTATAATTTCAATTTTATGTTTGCATACTTTCCGAAAAATTTTATTTGATAATTTATTGTAAAGTTCAATAGAATTTATCTTAAAATTCTTAATTATCAAGTTCTCAATAAGAGGGTGATTTATAAGCTCGAAAAAAGATTCCATCTCACAACCGTCTTTTTCAAGACAATCTGCCAACGAAGAAAGCAGACAGCCTATTTCTGTTTCTTTAAAAGATATCCCCGCGGCATTATGACATCTTATTGACGCTGATTCAAGAACCTGAACCGTTGGGCGATGTGTTTGTGAATCCGGCGCGGAGATTACGAAATCACCATATCCATGGTTTTCTGTATGATTGCTGATAATATTCAGGATTTCGTCAGCTTGTTCATTTGGAGAATTTAAGAAGCGGATAGAATTTATTTGGAAATTGATTAAATCATTTTCAAGTTTAGGGTTTGTTGTTTTAAGAAAACCGAGATCATCGAAATATTCTTTATTGCCATAAGAAATTATCGTCAGATTTTCGTTTTGAGTTTGCAATGCTTTTCCGAAAAGATTAAATGAATCAACGACATTTACAGCGAACAGATTATTGAAAACCGGTTTTGGATTTGAATCAGCGAGATTAATAGCTTTTAAAATTGCTTTATACGGATCAATTAAATTATTCTTTTCGAGTTCATTATGGTACTCCTTTTCAATTTCAGCAATTGCCAACCATCTTTTTTTCTCTTCTTCAAAATCTTCAATAAGTGGACTTCTTGATACTTGATCTATTGATAAATTTTCACCGCTTAATGTTTTGTGAAGCGGCATAATTAATTGAGCAACTCGAAAGAAATCCCGCTCTTGCGGTAATTTATTGCTTTTTACAAGAATAGAATTTATCGCTTCTTCGCATTTGCCTGCTGCGTTAACCCATGCGATAGTTTGTTCTATTGTAGAAGCTATAGGAATATTCACGAATTGTTCGGCAAAAACTTTACAAAAACTTTTTGGGGTTAAAAAGATTGGTGGTGAGAGGAGGATATTTTTGTTTGTGCATTTTTCGGAAAGAATTTCGAGAAGTCTTCTTTGTGAACGTTTACTTGAAAGAATAATAGTAAGTTCAGACAAATCAAAATAACCATTACCGGAATAATTATCAAGTATAAGATCAGCGGTTTTTTGCAAAAAAAGTTGATCGAATGTAAAAACAATATTTTTCATTAAAATATCATAAGTTGAAATAAAATATAAAAGTCATCAAATTATATCATAAATTCTTGCAGTATTCAAATTGAATTACAAAAAGTGTACTAAACGAGTGTATTTGTTGTAAATAACGTTATAGAGGTTGTTTATGTTATATGAATGGCGCTAATCCTTTTAATAATCGCTACTTTGGACATTTAATAAGTGTAGAAGTCCATTATATTTACGATAGAAAACACTACATCTTGACAAAATGATTTAAATAGAGTACAATATATGCAACAAAAATTTTAACGGACTCAAAAAATATGTAATTTTTATCGTGACTTATTAAACGAAAAAAATAATTTGAGTCAGTAACTTTTATAATCTTTAAAACCCTGGAGGTATGTAATGAACAAAGGTCAATTAGTAGAAGCAATCGCAAAAGGTGCAGAACTTTCGAAAAAAGAAGCACAGGCAGCTCTTGAAGCAACACTCGCTGCAGTCCAAAAATCTTTGAAGAAAAAAGATAACGTTACGCTTATCGGTTTCGGAACATTCTCAGTTGTAAAACGCAAAGCACGCACAGGAATCAATCCTGCAACTGGCGAAAAGATCAAAATCAAAGCTAAAAACGTTGTTAAATTCAAAGCTGGCTCGAAGCTCAAAGCATCTGTATAATTGTTTCGGCTTAATTAGCAAACTTAAAACGGGATAGGATCGTAAGATTCTATCCCGTTTTTTTTGGAATTGATTCCTTTTGGAGTGCATTAATATTGCCACATCAAAACCATTACAAAATTCACGTGGCATTTAATGCGGCTTTTCGATTGTACTC
>JAOZNZ010000242.1 GCA_029933535.1 bacterium
TAAAAAATAAAATAAAGGATTTGTATTTAAAAAATTGTTATGAAAAAATTGAACTTTAAAATATTAATTGTTGCTTTGGCTGTTTGCATGCAGGGGTTTTCCGCTGTCATTATTAATGAAATCGCTGCCGCAACGTCAGACAGAAATTTAAATTATTCTAATGAAGGATATCCTACATTAGGTTCGGATATTCCCTGGACAGATGTTAATTTCGATGATTCAACATGGGATTCCGGTGCCGGAGGATTGGGATTCGGAGTACCAGGACTTGCAACTACCGTTGATATACAGGGTAAAGCAATTACTTTTTACGTGCGGCAAACATTTATTGTTTCCGCTGCCGAAGCGGCAAAAGCGGACGATTTGCGTTTGCACATAGAATATGATGACGGTTTTATAGCGTTTGTGAACGGTAAAGAAATAGCCAGAAAGAATATGGGTCCAAAAGACGCATTCGGTTTTCATGACCAGATATCTTATAATGGCATTTTTGCCGGTTATTCCAAAGATCTATATTCTTCTAAAGCATCGGACTTTCTTGTTGAAGGAACAAATGTTATTGCGATTCAGGTACATAATAATAATATAAATAATCCCGGTATGTCAATTATCGCGGATTTGTTTATAAACAGCTCACCGGAAATTCAACTTGTTAATCACTCTGATAACTGGACTTATTTTGTCGGGCTCGCAGAACCGTCAGGCGGAATATTTGACCCTCGTTTGATTAATCCGAATGTGGATCTTGTTGCTACTGAATGGAGAAATACAGATTTTGATGACAGCTTATGGAGTCAGGGACCGGGTGGGCTCGGATATGGTGATGATGATGACGCGACAATTGTTAACATCCGCAATGTTGCATTTTCGCTTTATATCCGGCAAACATTTATTGCTTCAGCAACTACAAGCGATTTAACTTTTACTGTTGATTATGACGATGCTTTTGTCGCTTATTTGAACGGTCACGAAATTGCCCGCAGAGGATTAGGTGCTGTGGGCGAAGACATTCCTCACAATTACTCCGCGCCGGGCTTACACGAAGCCGGGACACCGGAAATAATTACTTTAACTAATGCCGGTCAGTATCTTATTGAAGGCGAAAATGTTCTTGCTGTACAAACACATAATTATGGAATTGGCAGCAGTGATATGACGATCAAAGCTGATTTGTCCGTTGCCGGGTCGGCTGATAAACTTGTTGATCACACAGATATATGGCATTATTTTATCGGTACAAAGGAACCTTCAGAAACTCCGGGTACTTCAGATACAGATGAAATAAGTGATGATTTTGTTGACTGGATCGAACTTTATAATAATGGAATATCCGCCGTTTCTTTAAATGGATGGGCGCTTACAGACGACAGTTCAAATCATGATAAATGGACTTTCCCGGATGTCTCTATCGATGCCGGCGAATATCTTGTTGTTTTGTGCAGCGGAGAATCTGTCAAATCATCAACCGGAACATATTTACAAACAAGTTTCAAACTTTCAAAAGAAGGTGAATTTCTTGCTCTATTCGACAATTCATTTCCAAGGAATTTCATGAGCGGGTTTTCCCCAACATATCCAATGCAGGATTTCTTCCACACCTATGGCTGGTGTCAAGCAAGTAATACTTATTTATACTATTCAAATTCAACTCCGGGTAAACCGAATGAAGGAGAAACTTTTTCAGGTGTTGTTGCCGATCCGGTAATTGACAAAAACGGCGGATTTTTTACTAATCAAATTTCTGTAGCAATGAGTTCCGCGACGTCAAACGCGGAAATCAGATTCACTACAACCCATATTGAGCCAACAGAAAACAGCGGGTTGTACTCCAACCCGTTAACAATCAGTTATACGATGATTATCCGCGCGAAAGCGTTTAAGGCCGGAATGATTCCATCCAAAACAATAACTCGAAGCTTCCTTTACAGCAATTATGACTTTGTGAAAAATGTGCCTGTCGTTTCTATTGTCGGAGATCCGGGAAAATCTTTGTTTAAACCAAACGGTATTACTTCAATAGTTGGGGGAGGATGGTACGGAGATCATAATCTCTGGTCACCGACTATGGCAGACGACTATAATATCCCCATGCCGCACGGAAGGCCTTATGAACGCCCCGTCTCCATAGAATTTATAGATGACAATACAAAAAGTTGGAAACAACAGGATTGCGGGCTGAGAATCGCCGGCGCGGGGCGACACCAGTATCAGCTTCAGGATTTATCGGGCAGATGGGATGAGTGGACCTATATTAACAAGCCGCAATTCAACATTTTTTTCCGCAGCGATTATGGAGAAGGCACTTTAGATTTTCCTTTAATCCCTGATTCAAGAGTTGATGATTTCGATAGTTTACGTCTTAGAAGCGGTAAGAACGATTGGAAAAACCCTTTTATTGCCGACGAGTTCGCAAGAAGAATGGCTATTAATACAGGACAGGAAGGAAGCAAAGGTTTCCTGATCTGGCTTTATGTTAATGGCGACCGGAAAGCTTATTACAACCTTGTTGAACGATATGACGAGAAGTTTTACCAGGAAAATTACAACAGCAATAAAGAATGGGATATTATTAATCAGGATTGGTATATGATTGGCCACCATGAAATAAGAGAAGGCGATGATATCGAATGGAATAAATTTCTGGCTTATATGAATACTCATAACCTGGCAGATTTAAATGAATATGTTGTCGCAACTCAACAAATCGATGTAGTCGACTTTATTGATTATTTGATAGTTCAAACTTATAGCGGAAATTGGGACTGGCCTAATAATAATTGGTACACTGCACGTGAACGCTCTTCAAACGGGGTTTTCAGATTTTATATTTGGGATGCCGAAGGAGCGTGTGCAACTCCTATTGATACAGATAACTTCAACGAATATCCACCATGGCGGCCCGGCGGAGGTTACGGATTAAACGGAGAAGATTGTCCTATTGCTCAGATTTACCGCAGTTTAAAAAGCAGTCCTGAATTCAGATTACTTTACGCTGACAGAGCTCAAAAACATTATTTCAATAATGGAAGTATGATGGAAGCAAACCTTACTGAAACATGGGAAAAACTCGCTGTTAAGATGAGAGTAATGTATGATTCTTTTTTCGGAGGAGCACTAAGCGAAAGGGCAAAAAATGTGTGGATTCCACAACGCAGGTATTACGTTTTTCAGCAATTAAGTAATGAAAATTTATGGCCGGATACTAAAGCGCCTGATTTTAATCAACACGGCGGAGTATTCGATCCCGGTTTTAATGTTGTAATTAACAATCCGAATTCTGCAGGCACAGTTTACTATACAACAGACGGAACTGATCCCCGACAACTTGGTGGAAATATTATCGGCACAGAGTATTCCTCTCCTGTTACTTTAACGAAAACTACTCAAATTAAAGCCCGGGTATATAATTTCGGCGAATTCAGCCCAATCTGCGAAGCAACTTTTTCCGTTACCGGCGTGCCGGGCATTGTAGTTTCTGAAATGATGTACCATCCCCCGGGCGGTGAAGATTTTGAGTTTATAGAATTGAAAAATATCAGCGGCGATACTCTTGATATTTCAGATGTCGCTTTTGTTGACGGGATTACTTTCGCGTTCGCGGATAGCGCTGTTACGGAACTTCAAAACGAAGGTTATGTAGTGGTTGTCAAAAGTAACGCGGCATTTGCTTCTATTTATAATACAAACGATATTCTTATCGCAGGCGAATATGAGGGAAAATTAGCCAACAGCGGCGAAAGAATTGAACTGAAAGGAACTGCAGGTGAAACTTTGCTCGCATATACATACAGCGATCTGTGGTATCCGACTACTGACGGTGATGGATATTCACTTGTTATTGCCAATGCTAACCAATCTACAAATTTGTGGAATTTTAAAGAAGGATGGAGACCAAGCCTACAAATAAACGGTTCACCGGGCAAGGAGGACATTCCGGAACCGGTTTCTATTTATTATTTATCATTTATCATTTATTATTTATTAAAAAGAAAAATATAATATAATATCTTTTAACCACATTGCCATGCCGGTTTTTGATTATTTACAGGCATGGCTGAGTAAATTTGATTTTACCCCGGTATACACAGGGCGCTTATGCGAAATCAAATTGAATTTTTTGGCATTTGATTATTATTTAATGATTTAACAGTCGAAAATCAATAAATAGAATTTGAATTTAATTATTTTGCCACTAAATTATTTTGCTAATTAATATTTAATCGTACTGCAATTTAATCGTACTGCAAAAAATTAAATTAACAATATTATTTAGGATTATATGTTGTTTTATTTTGGCATTTAGTGTAAAATAAATGATAACTATCACATCACTATTATGAAAAAGAAAATCAAAAAAACTAAGAAAAAATTGGTGAATGTCGCTTCATCAACTAAAAAACAAGTCAGATTAATTGATATCGCTAAACGGGTCGGCGTGGCTGTTTCTACTGTATCACGTGTTTTAAACGGTACACCGAACAATGTTAAAGTTACAGATAAAACCAAAAACAAAGTTTTAAAAGTTGCGTCAGAACTTGGCTATGCGTCATATCATATTCCTGCTAAACATCATAAAGGTGTTCGCTCAATTATGGTTATCAGCCATGACCCCGGTGAAATATTTTATCAAAAAATCATCTCCGCAATAGAACGGGCTTTGCGTTCCAAAGGATATGCATGCTATTTTAGTTACACGGAAGCTGATCCAAAACAAGCAAGTGAATTAATTGACGCTATGGGTGAACGCTTTACTTCCGGTTGTGTTATTTTCCAGTATAAAAACGAAGCATTTGCGGGAAAAAATGAAATTAAACTCCAAAATCTTGGGATTCCGTGCGTTATGGTTGATCATCACCCCGAACCATGCCCTTCTTTCGTTTCGACAGTTGAACTCGACCACGAGCGTGCCGGTTATGACGTTGCTTCACATCTTTTACGGCTTGGTCATCGCCATTTCGCGTTTTTAAGCGCTCCGGACTCATCCTCCTGCCCGGAAAGAAGAAAAGGAATTGAAAGGAGACTTGCAGAAGCGGGATTGAAACTCGACCCCGAATTTGTCGCTATAGTTAATAATGAAGTGAGATTTCAATTTTTCGAAACTTTTGATTCATGGTTAGCAAGTGGTAAAACTTTCCCTACCGCAATTATCACTGCCCATGACCTTCTTGGTTACGCGGCGCTCAACGTTCTTGAAAGCAAAGGTTTTTCCATACCCAAAGATATTTCTATTGCAAGCTTTGATGACCGTGTAGAAATGATTCCGTGGGGTCTTGATAATATAAGAATTCCTTTAACTTCTATTCGACAGCCTATTGAAGCTATTGGCAAAGCTGCCGGTAATGAATTAATTGCCCGAATTAACGCGCCTAAAAAAACTCCGGGACATATTAGAATAAAAGGCGAACTGATAATTCGCAGTTCAACTTCAAGGCCGAAACAATCCTAGTGTCATAATTTCATTTTGGATTTATGATTTATGATTTTGGATTTCGCGTTAGCGCCTGTGTGCCCGGAGAGTTTCAGGGCGTATGCCGGGTTATTTTGACAAAACAATTTACGACCCCAGCATACGCGGGGCACAGCAAAACAATTTTT
>JAOZNZ010000936.1 GCA_029933535.1 bacterium
ATGATTGAAACGATTTTAAATCGTACTGCAATTAAATCGTACTGCAATTAAATCGTACTGCAAAAAATATTATTATGAAAAATCTCAAAAACAGTAAACCGGGAACTCTTACCTTTGAAGGTTCTTATACCGCAAATCTATTCTCAAAAGAAATCGCCGCATCATTGGAAGGAGTTCTTCGTAAAAATTATTTTGGTCCCTTAAATACCCATAGCGTCGGGTTCGTTCAGGCATCTGTTGACGGCCGCGGCTGGACAAATACCATGTGGACAAGAGACGCGGGAGTATTTTTGCGCGAACTGATTCACTGGGGATATTTCGGGCATGCCTGTATGACCGCCGAATGTCTTATTGATTATGTAGAAAAAAATGAAGAAGGTTTTAATTGTTTTCCGGAACATTTCATTCGTGGTGAAAAAGGAAGCGGCAGCGAACTTGACGGAACCGGAGCGATTATTATTTCTTTTGTGTTGTTATGCGAAAGGCTTACATCTGACAATCCGACACGAAAAAAGATTTGCGATTTTTTGTTTCAATCTTCCTCGCCACTTCAATTTATCCTAAAAACTTTGAAAGAACAGCTATTCGTTCCCGGAAGCGGTGAATTTGGAGGAGGGTGTGGCATTGACGGATTTTATTATAATGTGGTTCAGAATGGATTGTGCAGAATAGCTCTGATAGCCGGTTCACGTCTGGCGAAGCTTTGCGATGAACCAACACTTGCCAAAAATTACAGATCCGCCGCGGAGCATCTTGAAAAAAATATGTTGACACATTTTGTCGATGATAATAATTCCTGGATTTGGTGCCTTGATATTTCTACACTTAAACCTGATGAAGCTATTGTAAAACATTATATTAATGATGGGTTTGGCGGGATTAACGGTGTTGTAGGAATGCAAAGTGATGTTTTGGGTATGAAGCCTGAACCGGCTGACTGGATGGGGTACGATATTTCGCAAAACACATTTCAGCAATTATTTTCTTTTCCTCTGCGTAAAGAACAATTTGAAAAATATGGCATATGGACACAATTCAATCAACCGCCATATCACCTCATGGTAAGCCCTTCTTACGGTCATGGCTATGCGCTGATGTGTATGCTTCTTTTTGATGAACCCGAAATGACCGGCCGGGCGCTAGATTTTCTCGCTTTGGCAACTTATCAACCGACAACAGGTTATGTTGTGAATCGCGAATCACCATATTGGTTCTATGAACGATATTTTTCTCCCGATTTACCTAATCCTGAAACCTGGGGAGAAAGTTGCGGCGCGCTAAATCTGGTATGTGTGGCGGAACCGTTAAAAGTCTCGCGACTTGTTGCAGGTATCGATGATACCGATGTAGGCAACACAGTAATTATTCCACGCTTACCGGAATCATGGACGGGTTATAAAGCAACTCAGTGGCCGGTTTATA
>JAOZNZ010000243.1 GCA_029933535.1 bacterium
CGTGTTGTCAGCAATTGCACCATTAAAAACGGAACCGGCGAAGGCGGAGGGGCATATTGTGTCGGCGGAGGACAGCTCGAGAACTGTCTGATTACCGGGAATCTATCAGCCGGCTATACCGGCGGAGTGGAGGCCGATGGCACAACTTTGCGGAGCTGTGCGATTGTCAATAATAAAAGCTATAATCACATTGGCGGCATTCGATGCGCGAACGGTACAGTTCTCGAAAATTGCACCATTGCCGGCAACAACGCGGTTGGCAACATGGGCGGCGGCCAGTTCAACGCCGGTGTAATTCTGCTCAACACGATCATCTACACCAATACTGCCGGAGGATCATATCCCGAATACCGAATTTACGCCGGGGCGACTAACGAATACTGCTGCGCACCCGGATTCACCGGCAGCGGCAATATTTCCGATGATCCGCAGTTCGCGGATTCCACTTATTACCGCCTGCAGACATCTTCGCCGTGCATCAACGCCGGAACCAACCAGGCGTGGATGATCGGCGCCACCGACCTGGACGGTAATCCACGTGTTGACGGCAATACAGTGGATATGGGTGCGTATGAAGCGGAAGCACTCATTCACTACGTTTCCTATTCCGGTTCGGCTGTTCCACCCTATACAAACTGGGCAACGGCGGCTACAAACATTCAGGATGCCGTTGACTTTGCTTCCGCGAACGAAACGGTTCTCGTTACAAACGGTGTTTATGACACCGGTGAAACTGTTACGCCGGGATATTCCAGTTCTAATCGCGTGGTGATAACCAATAATATTACCGTAAAAAGCGTGAACGGTCCGGAAAATACAATTATTCTTGGAAAAGGGCCTCGTGGGGATGGCGCGGTCCGCGGAGTTTATATGTCGGCGGGGATTCTTGATGGCTTTACTATTTCTAATGGCCATACAATGACAAGTGGTGATTATTTTTACGAACGACCGGGCGGGGGTGTAAATATGTACGGTGGAAACGGCATAATAAAAAACTGCACAATCAGCGGAAACTCGGCTCGCGCCGGCGGAGGAACTTATGAAGGCACAGTCAACAATTGCACAATCAGCGAGAACGTGGCTACTTGGGGCGGCGGGACTTGTGAAGGCACAGTCAACAACTGCGCAATCAGCGGGAACTCGGCAGACCGAGGCGGCGGGACTTGTGATGGCACAATCAACAACAGCACAATCAGCGGGAACTCGGCGGGTTCTTTCGGCGGCGGGTCTTATGAAAGCACAGTCAACAACTGCACAATCAGCGGGAACACGGCGGAAAGCTATGGCGGCGGGACTATTTTAAGCACAGTCAACAACTGCACGATCAGCGGGAATTCGGTAAGAGTAGGCGTAGGCGGCGGGACAGCTGGCGGCACAGTCAACAACAGCACAATCAGCGGGAACACGGCGGATTACGGCGGCGGGACTATCTTAGACACAGTCAACAACTGCATTGTCTGGGACAATACTGCTTATGTTGCTTCAAACAATTTCTTCGGGAGTACAATCAACTATAGCTGCACTTCTCCGCTGCCGCCCGGTGAAGGGAATTTTAGCGAGAATCCTGTTTTGCTAAGCGCTTCGCATATTTCTCCTTCTTCACCTTGTATTGGCGCCGGAACGAATGCTTATTCAACGGGAACAGATATTGATGGCGAACCTTGGAAAAATCCGCCTTCGGTCGGTTGCGATGAACTCTATTTAACTAATTTAACCGGCGATTTGTTTGTTGATATTTATGCTGAATATACTTCGGCTGTTGTAAATACCGAATTAGAATTTATTTCGATAATAGATGGCAAACCCTCTTCAAACTATTGGACTTTCGGCGATGGCAGCTCGGATGCAGATAAATATATTGCAAACCATTCTTTTGCCGGTGCCGGTGAATATGAAGTTATACTTACAGCTTTTAACAATGATAGTTTGTTAGGCATATCTGCAACAGTTATGGTTAATATTGTTGACCATGACAGCGCGACTTACTATGTGAACAAAGCAAACACAACACCTGCGTATCCTTACAATAGCTGGTCAACTTCGGCCTCAAACATTCAGGATGCCGTTGACGTTGCTTCGCAGATAAAGCATTCGCTGGTTCTTGTAACAAATGGTATCTACGACACCGGCGAAATTGTTACTCCGGGACATTCTTCCTCTAATCGCGTGGTAATAACCAAAAACATTATAGTGAAAAGCGTGAACGGCCCGGAAAACACCATTATTCTTGGAAAAGGGCCGTTAGGTTCTAACGCTGTCCGCGGAGTTTACATGTCGGCGGGAATTCTTTCAGGTTTTACTATTTCTAACGGGTATACAATGACTAGTGGTGATTCAAATTACGACCGAAACGGCGGGGGAGTAAATATGCGTGGTGGAAACGGCATAATAACAAACTGCACAATAAGCGGGAATTCGGCTAATTACGGCGGCGGGGCTTATTGGAGCACAATCGACAACTGCATAATCAGCGGGAATTCGGCTGGTGAATATGGCGGCGGGACTTATGGCTGCACAGTTAACAACTGCGCAATCAGCTGGAACTCGGCTTTCGAAGGCGGAGGGACTTCTCAGAGCACAGTCAACAACTGCACTATCAGTGGGAATTCGGCGAGCAATGATGGCGGAGGGACTCGTGATGGCACAGTCAACAACTGCATAATCAGCGGAAACAATGCTGGTAATAATGGCGGCGGGACTTATCGAGGCACAGCCAGCAACTGCACGATTAGTGGGAACAATGCGAGTAATAATGGCGGCGGGATTTATCAAAGCACAGTCAATAACTGCACTATCAGCGGAAACAATGCTGGTAATAATGGAGGCGGGACTTGTCAAGGCACAGTCAACAACTGCACAATCAGCGGGAACACGGCTGATGAAGAAGGCGGCGGGACTTGCTTAAGTACAGCCAACAACTGCATTGTCTGGGATAATACAGCTTCTTCAGACGCCAATTTTTACAATGGCACAATCAAGTACAGTTGCTCTTCTCCACTGCCGTCCGGAGTTGGAAATATTTCCAATAACCCTCAATTTGTCGCCGTTTCCGACTTTCATTTGCAGGAAATATCGCCATGTATAAATGCCGGAACCAACGCTCTCGCTGCTATGCCTGTTGATCTGGATGGAAATCCCAGGATCATTCAAAACAGAGTTGATATGGGCGCCTATGAATTCGTTCCAATAGGTTATGGAAGTCCATTTATATGTATTACAACGATGCCGGAAACTGTCGCATATAATATTTCTACGTTTCAGGTTAGTGGAACCTGTAATGTGCATCTGGCACAAATTATGTGGACGAATCAACTGAACGGAGATAATGGTATTGTAGGTACATTTTCTCTGGAAGATACAAGCTGGACAACTCCAATTATTCCACTTGGTCATGGAGATAATATAATTTCAGTTTCAGGAACAAATTTTGCGGGTTATTTGACAAACGATGTTGTCACCATTCATCGAAAAACGTTGATTGAATCGGAACCGCATATAGCCACAAACGCTTTAATTTTTCCATCGAACGGAGCAGTTATTCTCGCGCCGTTCCCGACAAATATCATCTGGGATATAGAAAAAATTACAGACGATATTGACGGCACAAACTTAACCATCACAAAAATTTCCGTGCATATTGCGGTAACTACAAACGAAGTTGCGACAGTGACAAACGACATTTCAAATCTACTTGGCGAAATTCCCTGGCTTGTACCGGGAAATCTTATCGGTGGCGAAACTAATTACGTCTTGAAATTTGAAGTTGTTGACAGTTCATCATTGACAAACAGCAGAATTTTCTGGGATAATAAATTTGTGGTAGTACCGGAACCGGGCGCCTTTGGCTCAGTTATTAGTTATTTGTTATTAGCTCTCGGTACTTGGAGAAAATTAATCCCGATCGCGGCAAGCGCATCGGGATAAATTTAAAATTTTAAATTCATCACAGCGGGATGAATTTTCTCAGCCATGCCTGCAAATTATATCAAATCGGCATGGCAATCGGGATAAAAACCAATTTTATCCAACAAAAGGAGAAAACTATGAAAACCATAATTAAAGAACTGTCAGTTTCACGTATTTTCTTGCAGGCAATTTTTATTGCAATCGCTGCAATGACTGTTTCCACAGCACGCGCGGAATTCACTAAACTGCATGATTTCGGCGTCATTTCAAGCGATGGCCGCAGCCCGTACTATGTAACGCCGGTAACTGACTACACCTATATTTATGGAGCTACGCGATACGGCGGCGTGGTCGATCACGGCACAGTGTTCAGAATGAACATTGACGGTACCGGCTACTTAAACCTGCACAGCTTTGCCGGCGGCGCTGTCAACGGAATGAACCCTCTTGCCGGCCTTACCCTTTCCAACGGTGTGCTTTACGGCACAACGCTTTCCGGTGGAAGCAATAACTACGGCATCATCTTTAAAATTGGCACTAACGGAAATAACTACACCAAGATGCATGAATTTTCCGGAGGCGTAAATGACGGCGGCGGGCCTCAAGCACGCCTGCTGCTTTCCGGCAGCACTCTATACGGAACGACCCGTGACGGCGGCGACCTTAATATCGGCGTTATTTTTAAAATCGATACTGACGGAAATAATTACGCTGTACTGCATGAATTTATGGGCGGAAATAACGATGGTTCAGAACCTATCGGCGGACTGATACTTTCCGGTGGATCTTTATACGGAATGACAACAATAGGTGGCAGCAACGATTATGGCGTCATTTTCAAAATTGACACTGATGGCAATAACTTCACAAACATTCACTCGTTTGCTGGTGTCCCGGAAGGAGAATATCCTTATGGCGAGCTTACTTCTTACGGCGGAGCCTTATACGGAATGACATCTGACGGCGGCAGCTCAGATTACGGCGCTATTTTCAGAATAAATCCTGACGGAAGCGGTTACACAAATGTGTACAACTTTAGCGCCTACTCGTTTGACGGTCAGGACCCTTACGGACATCTGACGCTTCATAACGGTTCTTTCTACGGGTTGACGCCGTTCGGAGGTATGAACTCTGGTGGCATTATTTTCAGAATGGATATTGACGGAAGCAGCTTCACAAACCTTCACAGTTTTCACAGCTCGGCTGACGGCTCTGACCCGCGTGGAAGCCTGCTGGAAATTGCCGACTATTTTTACGGATTCACAAGCTCGGGCGGCGCAGACAATTACGGCATAGCATTTGAGTACACCGACATTCCGGAACCGGTGGGGATATGGATTGTTGGATTGTTGGAATGTTGGATTATTGTAAAACGCCACAAACGCGTGCCCGGCGAATGCCCGGGTCAAACGTCTAACGTCAAACTATGATTTATCATATATAAATTAAAACACTGTCATCCCGCAGAAAAATACATTTTTGTATTTAAAAGATTGTTTTGTCGTAAATCGTTTTGTCAAAATAATTAAAATTTAATAACCCCCAGCATACGCAGGGCACAGCAGAACGATTATTCCGTAAGTAGTCTGATAAATTCAAAACAATTAAAAAATTAAATTTATTGACAAAACAATTAAAAATCAAATATTGCTTTCTGGAAAATCGAATATAAA